>CAZILI010000240.1:4518-6429 GCA_964539965.1 uncultured Burkholderiales bacterium
GGCCGCGTTCGTTGTCGGGTGTCGCGCCCACCATCGAGAAATTCTTGCTCGATAACAAGCTGCTGGAGGGCAAGGTCGACTTCGCTAAAGCGCTCGACGGCTCGCTCGTCAAAGAGGCGGGCAAGTGATGTGCGCCGAAAGGAGACGCCGATGACCATCTTCAAGCAAGAGCGCTCGGGCCGCTTGTTCTCTCAGGGCGGCGCCACGCGCGCGCACCATCCCGATTTCGACCGCAAGAACACGATCGGCTGGAAGGCCATGCATCGCGAGGCCGACCTCCCCAAGACCCGCTGGCAGGAAGAGCAAGCGCGCGCTCTCAAGCTCGGCCTGCCGGGCGCGGCGAGCATCGAAGACAAGTCGATTCCGACTTTCTCGCGCGGCGAGTTGCCGCACTTCGCCGGCATCAATACCTTCTTGAAGGCGCCCTATGTCGAAGACGTGCGCGAGTGCGGCAAATTCGACGTGGCGGTGGTCGGCGCGCCGTTCGACGGCGGCACCACCTATCGGCCCGGTACGCGGTTCGGCCCACAGGGGGTGCGCCGCATCTCGGCGCTGTACACGCCGTACAACTACGAGTTGGGAGTTGATCTGCGCGAGCAGATGACTCTGTGCGACGTGGGCGATGTGTTCGTGATTCCCGCCAACTTGGAGAAGACCTTCGATCAGATCTCCAGCGCCACCGCGCACATCTTCGCCTCGGGCGCGCTACCGGTCATCATCGGCGGAGATCACTCGATCGGCTATCCCACCGTGCGCGGCATCGCGAGTCAAACCGACAAGCGCATCGGCATCATTCACTTCGATCGCCACGCCGACATTCAAGAGAAAGATCTCGACGAGCGCATGCACACCACACCGTGGTTTCACGCCACCAATCTACCGAACGTGCGCGCGGAGAATCTAGTGCAGATCGGCATCGGCGGCTGGCAAGTGCCGCGCGAAGCGGTGGCCGAAGCGCGCCGGCGCGGCACCAATATTCTCACCATGAACGACTTCGAAAAACTGGGCGCCGACAAGATCATCGAGATCGCGCTCGAGACGGCGTGGAAGGGCTGCGACGGCGTGTACATCAGCTTCGACATCGACAGCGTCGATGCCGGATTCGTGCCGGGCACCGGTTGGCCGGAGCCCGGCGGCTTTCTGCCGCGCGAGATTCTCTATCTGCTGCAGGGCGTGGCGAAGGAGGGTATCTGTGGCATGGAGGTGGTCGAGGTTTCTCCGCCGTATGACATCTCGGACATCACCTCACTGATGGCGCTGCGGGCTATCGTCGACGTGCTCGGCACCGTGGTCGCGCACGGCAAGATGGGCGCGCACAAGAAGATGATACGCGGTTACTCCACCTAGGGTGAGGTATACACCGTTAGGTAACCTGCCAAAAGCCTTATCCAGATGCGCGTTTCGGCTCGATACCCTGGTGGGGTAAGGACTGCGTGAAGGTGAACCCCCGGTAGCCGTCGGCCACGATTTCGTCCAGGCGTCGCTTGTAGTTGTGCACACCGCCCACGTAGGGCATGAACACGCGCGGCTTGCCCGGAATGTTCGCACCCATGTACCACGAGTTGGCAAGCGGGTAGAGGGTAGAGTCGGCGACTTGGTTGACGTGGTCGACCCAAGCTTGCTCGGCTTCGGCTTGCGCTTCGATCCGATCCACCCCGCGTGCCTGCATGTCGCGCAAGCACTGCGCGATCCAATCCGCGTGCTGCTCGATGGAGAGAATCATCTGACTCTTCACTCCGGGGCTCTGCGGTCCGGTGATGAGAAACAGATTGGGAAATCCCGCCGTCATGAGGCCGAGATAGGTTCGCGGCCCGCCCGACCAATGGGTGCGCAGCTGCTCGCCCGAGGCCGAGCGGATATCGATCTCAGCCAGCGCACCGGTCATGGCGTCGAAGCCGGTGGCGAACACGA
>CAZILI010000241.1:0-6428 GCA_964539965.1 uncultured Burkholderiales bacterium
CAGCTGATCCTTAGGGACGATTTCCGCCATAGTTCTTTTCGACTAGGCTCTTGAGCTTTTGACTGGCGTGAAACGTAACGACACGGCGCGCCGAGATCGGGATCTCTTCGCCGGTCTTGGGATTACGGCCAGGCCGCTGGGGCTTGTCGCGCACCTGAAAATTGCCAAACCCCGAGAGCTTGACGCTTTCGCCGCGCTCGAGCGCGGCGCGGATCTCTTCGACGAAACTCTCGACCAAGTCCTTGGCTTCGCGCTTGTTCAGGCCCACCTTTTCGAACAACAGATCAGAGAGCTCGGCCTTCGTTAACGTCATGGGAGCACCTGTTGACTTCTGAATTTGGCGTTGTAGTGCGAGATTAAGGTTTGCCTTAACCCAGAGACGATCTCTTCGATTTCATCTTCTGTAAGCGTTTTCTCAGTATCTTGCATAACTACCCGAAACGCAAGGGATTTTTTTCCTTCCGGGACACCTTCGCCGCGATACAAATCGAACAGCGCAATCTCGGTCACAGCATCTGGCGCGGCCTTCATTAGCGCCTCTCGTATGCCCCCGACTTGGACACTCTCGTCGACGAAAAACGCCATATCGCGGCGCACCGCCGGGAGGCGTGACACCTCGGCAAAGCTCGGCAGCTGGGCCTCACTCGCGCGCTCGAGATCGAGTTCGAACAAGATAGGTGCGCTCGGCAACTCGAGATCTTGCACATGACGTGGATGCAACTCGCCGATCCATCCGATAGCATGGCCTCGCCTAATCAGTTCAGCGCTGCGCCCGGGATGTAAGCCCGCGACGGCCGACGCTCGAAACACGACCTCGCCGTCAAGCAGAGCCCCGATGTCGGCTTTCACGTCGAAAAAGTCGATCGGCCGCCCTTTCACTCCCCACTGCTCGCCCCACACGCTGCCGTAGGCGAGCGCGGCGAGGCGCAACGGTTGGCGGTAACCGGCCACGCCGTCTTGCTCGAGATCACCCGCTCGCATGAAACAGCGGCCGATTTCGAACACGCGCACCCGCTCCTGCTTGCGATTGACGTTGAAGCGCAAGGTTTCGATGAGGCCGGTGGCGAGGCTCGAGCGCATGACATTCATCTGGCTGGCGATCGGGTTGCGCAGCAAGATCGGATCACGATTGCCAAGAATCGCCGCCTCAAGCGCGCCATCGACAAAGCTGTAGCTCACCACTTCCTGATAATCGCGCGCCACCAGCGCACGCGCCAGATCGGCAAGCGGAATCCGCGACTCAGACACCTCGGGCATGTTGACGCCCCCGCCGGGCGATGTCGCCGGTATTCGCTCGTAGCCGTGCAGGCGAGCCACCTCCTCGATCAAGTCGGCCTCAATGGTCAGGTCGAACCGGTGCGCGGGGGGCGCTGCGCTCAACGTATCACCGGTCACATGAACTTCAATCCCCAATCGATTGAGATACGCGGAAATCATCTCGGTAGACAGGTTCGTGCCTAGCACTTTGTTGGCACGCGCAGCGCGCAATCTTACCGGCTCGCGGTGGGGCAGTTCGCCGCGAGCCTCGGACACCGGGCCGGCGCGGCCGCCGCAAATCTGTCGGATCAAGGCGCTCGCGCGCTCAAGCGCGGCACGGGTGTTGCCGAAGTCGACCCCGCGCTCGAATCGATACACCGCATCGCTCGCGAAACCCAGCCGACGCGATCGACCGGCGACGGCATGCGGAGAAAAAAACGCTGCCTCCAAGAGTACGTTTCGCGTGTCATCCGACACCGCAGAGTGCTGCCCACCCATGATGCCCGCGAGTGCGACCGGGCCCGACTCGTCGGTAATCACGAGAAAATCCGCCTCCAGCTCGATGGTCTGCTCGTTCAGTAAGCCAACCCGCTCCCCGGGCCTTGCCCAGCGCACGACGATGCCACCGGCGAGCTTATCGAGGTCGAACGCATGCAGGGGTTGCCCGAGTTCAAGCATTACGTAGTTGGTCACGTCCACGACCGCACTGATAGGACGCACGCCGCTGCGCTCGAGGCGTTGCTTCATCCACAGCGGTGTTGGCGTGGTCGGGTCGATACCTTCGATCACACGCCCGCAATAGAGCGGGCACGCTGCCGGGTCGGCGCTCGCAACGGAACGCAGCAAGGAGGAGTCGATCGGCACCATCTCGGTTTCCGGCCGACTCAAGGGGATTTCGGCGAGCGCCGCGACTTCGCGCGCCACACCCAACAGGCTCAAGCAGTCGCCGCGATTGGGCGTTAGCTTAAGGGTAAACAACCGATCGTCGAGATCGAGATAGTCGGCCAAGTCTTTGCCGATGGGCGCATCGACCGCCAGCAGCATGAGGCCCGCGGCGTCTTCGGACAAACCCAACTCGCGCGCGGAGCAAAGCATGCCGTCGGATTCCTGCCCCCGCACTTGGGCGCGTTGTATGGTCTTTCCGTCTAGGACCGCGCCCACTCGCGCGCACGCAACTCGGGCGTCCAGCGCGACATTCGGTGCCCCACAGACGATGCGCAACGGCGCTTGGGCTCCCACGTCGACGCTGCACAGCTTGAGCCGATCGGCATTGGGATGCTTGTCGACCGTTAGTACCCGCCCCACCACGACCCCTGAGAACTTGGGCTGGACGCGCTCGATGCTCTCGACTTCAAGGCCGGCCATGGTGAGCGCATGCGCCAATGCCTCGCTTGAGGGAGCTGCGGGGACCAGAATCCTGAGCCAATTTTCCGAGAATTTCATTGCGAGCTACTCAGATGACGGCGACAGAGTAGAATGTTTCTCGAGAAATCGTTTTAGATATTTGATTTTACTCACTTGTTATTCTTACCACAAGCGCTCCGAGCAGCCGTGGCGCAACAAAAGCTCTAAGTCCTAGCGGAATTGCCGGAGAAACCTCAGGTCGTTTTCAAAAAACATGCGCAAGTCGCTGACCCCGTAGCGTAGCATAGCGAGTCGCTCGACTCCCAAACCGAAAGCAAAGCCCAAGAATTTCTCACTGTCTGCGCCGACGTTCTCGAGGACTTTGGGATGAACCATCCCACAGCCCAAGACCTCGAGCCATCCGCTCTGTCCGCAAATCCGACACCCCGCGCCGTTGCACTTGACGCAGCCGATATCCATCTCGGCAGAGGGCTCGGTGAACGGGAAGAACGACGGGCGAAACCGAGCCCGGAGGCTATCGCGCTCGAAAAAGCGCTGCATGAAATCGGTGAGCAGACCCTTCAGATCGGCGAAGCTGACCGACTCGTCCACCCATAGGCCCTCGATCTGATGAAACATCGGCGTATGGGTAAGATCGGAGTCCATACGGTAGACGCGTCCCGGCGCGATCACGCGCAGCGGCGGCCCGCGACGCTGCATGTAGCGCACCTGGACGGGCGAGGTGTGCGTGCGCAGCAGCACGCGATCTTCCACGTAGAACGTATCGTGCATCGCGCGCGCCGGATGATCTTCCGGGATGTTGAGCGCAGTGAAGTTGTTGTAGTCGGTTTCGATTTCCGGGCCGTCGGCGATGTCGAATCCGGCGGCGCGAAACAGTGCGCACACGCGCTCGATCGTTCGCGTTACCGGATGCAGGCCGCCCCGGCCCACACCGCGACCGGGCAAGGTCACGTCGAGCGCCTGGGTGGCGAGCTGGCGCGCCATCTCTTGGTCGACGATGCGCTGACGCGCCGCCGACAGCGCTTGCTCGACGCGCTCCTTGGCGTCGTTGATACGCGCGCCGGCCGCGCGCCGCTCCTCGGCCGGCAGCGAGCCCAGCTGCTTCAGCAGCGCCGTCAGTGAGCCTGACTTGCCCACGTAGCGCGCCTTCAACTGTTCGAGGGCAGGCAAGCTCGCTGCGCCGGCGAAGGTTTCGCTCGCCTCGGCCACCAGGCTGTCGAGATCCACGGTCGTCATGGGCTGTCTCAGCGGCGGAGCCGCCCGCCGCTTCGGCTATGCGCCGGATGAGCTACGCGCCGAGACTAGCCTTGGCCTGGTCGGCCAAGCGGGTAAAAGCGGGCATGTCGAAAACGGCCAAGTCGGCCAAGATCTTCCTATCGATTTCGATCTTGGCTTTCTTTAACCCGTCCATGAGCGTGCTGTACTTCATGCCGCACTGACGCGCGGCGGCGTTGATGCGCGCGATCCACAGACCACGAAAGTCGCGCTTCTTCGCCCTACGGTCACGGTAGGCATACTGCCCCGCCTTCATCACCGCTTCTTTGGCGACACGATAGACGTTGCCGCGGCGACCGCGAAATCCCTTGGACTTGTCGAGAACCTTCTTGTGACGCGCGTGTGCCGTTACCCCACGTTTTACTCTTGGCATGGTTGCGCTCCTTAGGCGTAGGGCAACATCGCGCGAATCAGCGCGCTGTCGGACTCATGCACCTTGGTCACACCGCGCAGTTGTCGCTTGGTCTTGGTGGTGTTCTTGGGGAGGATGTGCCGTTTGAAGGCACGCGAGCGCTTGATCGATCCGCCGGGACGCACTTTGAAGCGCTTGGCGGCCCCGCTCTTGGTTTTCATCTTGGGCATGTCTGACTCCTTTTCTTCGCAATGCGCGGCAGGTGGTTCACGCGACGTGAACGCTTCATCCGACCTGACCTACGCAGGATTTGAAACCCTTGTCGGGCTCGCCAACCGTTACTTCTTCTTCGGCGCAACCACCATCACGAGTTGCCGACCTTCCATCTTGGGGAACTGCTCGACCGCGCCATACGCGGCGAGATCGCTTTCCACTCGCTTCAGCAAGTTGACACCGAACTCCTGATGCGCGAGCTCACGACCCTTGAAGCGCAAGGTGACCTTAGCCTTGTCGCCTTCCTGCAGAAACTTGACCAAGTTGCGCAGCTTGATCTTGTAGTCACCCTCGTCCGTGCCGGGTCGGAACTTGACCTCCTTGACGTGGATCTGCTTCTGCTTGAGCTTCGCTTCATGCGCCTTCTTGCTCTCCCGGTACTTGTATTTGCCGTAATCCATGATTCGGCATACCGGGGGCTTTGCGGTCGGCGCAAGTTCGACCAAGTCCAGTTCGGCTTCTTCTGCCTTCGCGATCGCCATCGCGAGGCTCACTACACCGACCTGCTCGCCGTCTTTTCCAATCAAGCGGACCTCGGGAACGTTGATCTCGCCGTTGATCCGCAGTTCTTTTTCCAGGGCTATTGTCTACCCTCCATGCCTCATCATCACACGGTGTGCGCCGGCGCCCTCCTCTCGAACGAGGCCACACCTCCTCACGCTTGCGCCGCTTTCGCCTGTACCTCGGCACGCAGCTGAGTCACGAGCGCTGGCAAGGACAACTGGCCCAAGTCCTCGCCTTTGCGGGTACGAACGGCCACCCCTTGCGCCGCGACCTCCTTGTCGCCGACGATTAGCTGATACGGCAACTTCTGCAAGCTGTGCTCGCGAATCTTATAGGAAATCTTTTCATTCCGCAAATCCAATATTGTGCGAAATCCTTGTTTTTTAAGCTGTTCCGCAACCTCCTGGGCATACTGCGCCTGGCGCTCCGAGACGTTCATCACCACTGCCTGCTCAGGGGCGAGCCACAGCGGCATGGCGCCGGCGTAGTTCTCGATGAGAATGCCGATGAAGCGCTCCATCGAACCGATCATGGCCCGATGTAGCATGACCGGCACCTTGCGCGTGTTGTCCTCGGCGACGTACTCCGCGCCCAGCCTGCCGGGCATGAAGAAATCCACCTGCATCGTCCCGCACTGCCAAGGCCGTCCGATGGAGTCCTTCAAGTGATATTCGATCTTCGGCCCGTAGAACGCCCCCTCGCCTTGCAGCAAGTCGAACTTGACGCCGCTCGCTTCCAAGGAGCGCGCCAATGCACGCTCGGCTTGGTCCCACAGCTCATCGGAGCCGATGCGTTTGTCCGGACGCAGCGCCAGTTTGTAGGCGATGTCGCTAAAGCCGAAGTCCGCGTATACGCGCTGTAGCAGCGCCGTGTAGGCGACGCACTCGTCCAGGATCTGCTCCTCGGTGCAGAAGATATGGCCATCGTCTTGTGTGAAACCGCGCACGCGCATGATGCCGTGCAGCGCGCCCGACGGCTCGTTGCGATGGCACGAGCCGAACTCGCCATAGCGCAACGGCAGATCGCGGTAGCTGCGCAGATCTGAATTGAAGATCTGCACGTGCCCGGGACAGTTCATCGGCTTCACCGCGTAGTCGCGATTCTCCGAGTGCGTGGTGAACATGTGATCGCGATAGTTCTCCCAATGGCCGGTTCTTTCCCACAGGGTGCGATCCAAGATCTGCGGGCAACGCACCTCGCGGTAGCCGTTGTCTTGATACACGCCGCGCATGTACTGCTCGACCTGCTGCCAGATCGCCCAGCCCTTCGGATGCCAGAACACCAGCCCCGGTGCCTCGTCCTGCATGTGGAACAGATCGAGCTGCTTGCCGAGCTTGCGGTGGTCGCGCTTTTCCGCCTCCTCCAGCATGTGCAAGTACGCGTCTTGCTCTTCTTTCTTGGC
>CAZILI010000242.1:0-6409 GCA_964539965.1 uncultured Burkholderiales bacterium
TTCACTGCCCCAAGCGGGCACGCCGCCGGCCCCCAGCAATCTGCCGGCCGCCAGTCCGACCGTTGCGCCCGCGCCTGCTGCCAGTGGCGCAGTCGCCAAAGGCGAGCGGATCAAGATCTCGACCGACTTCATGGCGGCGGAGATCGACACCGTGGGGGGCGACCTGCGGCGGTTGGAGTTGACCCAGCACCTCGCCAGCCAAAACAGCGCGACCATATTCGACCGGCTGCTGAATCTCGGTAAGCCGGCGCCCGCGGTTACGGGCGGCAACTTGGTGCTGTTCGACGACAACGCCACTCCGTTCTACGTGGCGCAGAGCGGCTTGGTGCAAAGCGGGCTGAAGCTGCCCAATCACACCACCGTGTATCGCGCCGAAGCGCTGCAGTACAAGCTCGCCGACGGACAGGAGGCGCTGCGGGTCGCGCTCATCGCGCCGGCGGAGGGCGGCGTCGAAGTGCACAAGGTTTACGTGTTCCACCGCGCCAGCTACCTGATCGAGGTCGGTTACGAGATCCGCAACGCAGGCGAGGCCAACGTGGCGCCGGAGGCGTATTTTCACTTCCTGCGCGACAACAAGCCGCCGGTGGGCGATCCGCGCTTCATCGCCACCTATACCGGGCCGGCGCTGTACACCGAGCAGAGCAAGTTCCAGAAGGTTGCTTTCGGCGATATCGACAAAAGCAAGAGACCCTATCCCGCGAGCGCCAAGGACGGTTGGGTGGCGATGTTGCAGCACTACTTCGTCGCTGCGTGGCTGCCCAAGGCCCAGATGGAGCGCCAGTTCTACACCGAAAAGGTCGGCCAGGAACTGTACCGTGCGGGCGTGCGGCTGCCGGTTGGGGCGATTGCGCCGGGCGCTACGGCCTCGCTCACCGTGCCCCTATACGTAGGGCCGCAAGAAGGCGAAAAACTCGCCAAGCTCGCGCCTGGTCTCGACCTCACCATCGACTTCGGTTGGCTTACCGTGATCGCCTATCCGCTGTTCTGGGTGCTCACGCAGATCCACAAGTTGGTCGGCAATTGGGGGGTGGCGATCATCTTGCTCACGGCGATCATCAAGCTGATTTTCTTTCCGCTCTCTGCGGCCAGCTACAAGTCGATGGCGCGCATGAAGGTGCTGGCGCCCAAGCTGCAGCAGTTGAAGGAGCGCTACGGCGACAATCGCGAGAAGATGAATCAAGCGATGATGGAGCTGTACAAGAGCGAGAAGGTGAATCCGCTCGGCGGCTGCTTGCCGATCGTAATCCAGATCCCGGTGTTCATCGCGTTGTACTGGGTACTGTTGGCGGCGGTCGAGCTACGCAATGCGCCGTTTTTCGGCTGGATCACCGATCTGTCTACGCCCGACCGCTACGGCATCTTGCCTCTCATCATGGGGGCGACGATGCTGCTGCAAACCAAGCTCAACCCCACGCCACCGGATCCGGTGCAGGCCAGAATCATGATGATCATGCCGATCGCCTTTAGCGTGTTTTTCTTTTTCTTTCCCGCCGGCTTAGTGTTGTACTGGACGGTGAACAACGTGTTATCGATCGCGCAGCAATGGCAGATCAACCGCATTGCGGAGCACTCGGCGGCGAAAGGAAATGCCAAGCGATGACACCATTGCCGCCATCGCCACGGCACCGGGGCGAGCCGGCATCGGGGTGGTGCGCGTGTCGGGGCCGCTGGTCCCCCAGTTAGCGCCTACTCTCCTCGGAAAGCTTCCCCCACCTAGGCAGGCGACCTTAGCCCGGTTTGTCGACGACGCCGGCGGGTTGATCGATCAAGGCCTGGCGCTGTACTTTCCCGCGCCGCATTCCTACACCGGCGAGGACGTGCTCGAACTGCAGGGTCACGGCGGCGATCTTGTGCTGCGCCTCATGCTCGAGCGATGCTTGGCGTTGGGCGCACGCCTCGCGCGTCCGGGCGAATTCACCGAGCGCGCCTATTTGAACGACAAGCTCGACCTCGCGCAGGCCGAGGCGGTCGCCGATCTGATCGAAGCTTCGACCGCCGCTGCGGCGAGGGGCGCGGCGCGCTCTTTGAGCGGAGAGTTCAGCGCTCGCGTGCGCGAACTCACGGCAGCGCTCACCGAGCTGCGCGCCTTAGTCGAGGCGATCTTGGATTTTCCGGACGAGGAGATCGACTTCCTCGAGGCGGCCGACGCCGAAGGCCGTCTAGCGGCCATCGAAACGCGGCTGGAGCAAGTACTAACTGTCGCGAAACAGGGCAGCCTGCTGCGCTCCGGTGTTCAGGTCGCGTTGATCGGCCGGCCCAACGTAGGCAAGTCCAGCTTACTGAACCGACTCGCTGCACGGGAGCTGGCGATAGTCACGCCGGTACCCGGCACCACGCGGGATGCGATCGGGGGAGATATCGAGATCGAGGGCGTGCCTTTGCGCATCACCGATACGGCCGGTCTGCGCGAGACCGACGACCCCGTCGAGCGCATCGGCGTCGAGCGCAGTTGGGCCACGGCAGAGAGCGCGAGCGTGGTGCTGCATGTGATCGACGCCACGGCGGGCATGCTCGCGGAGGATACGTCGATCGCTGCGCGGCTGCCCGCCGGCCTGGCGGTGCTGCGTGTGGCAAACAAGATCGATCTATCCGGCGGCCATCCACATGTCGGCGAGGCGTCCGGCGCGCGCACGGTCTATCTATCCGCCAAGACCGGTGCGGGGCTCGATCTGCTGCGGCGCGAGCTGCTCGCGTGCGCCGGTTGGCAGCCGAGTGAAGAGGGTGTGTACTTGGCGCGCGCGCGCCATCTCACCGCGCTACGGCAGGCCGGCCAACACCTCGCCCGAGCGCGGGAGCAGGCGAGAAGACTCGAACTCGCGGCCGAAGAGCTGCGCCTGGCTCAGGTTGCGCTGGGCTCGATCACCGGCGAGTTCACGGCGGACGACCTGCTGGGCGAAATCTTCAGCCGCTTCTGCTTGGGAAAGTAGAGGGTATACGCCCTCTGGCCTACTACTGGTACCCGTAAGCTAGGGGATGCGGGCGGGATCGACCGCCAGTCCCGGTGGCACGAAGGGTCCGCCGTGAAACAGCGCCGCCACCGCGTCTTCGACGAGGCCGCTCGCCGCGATCTCGGCGGCGTACTGCTCGGCGTTGTCCTGCGGCCGATAGCCCAGCGGGGCGGCGAGCGCGTTATCCCATAGGGCGCGGGTATTGGCAGACATGCCGTAGGCAATCGCGAAGTGATAGTCGGGGGCTTCGATGCAGCGCTCGACCAGTTGCACCAAGTCGCGATGGCTGATCCAGGTCGACAGATGGCGCGGGGACTCCGGCCGGTCGGGATGCTTGAACGTGCCGATGCGCAAGCACGCCACCGTCAGCCCGTACTTGTCGGCGTACAGGCTGCCGATCGCTTCGCAGAAGGCCTTGGTGACGCCGTACAAGCCGTCGGGGCGCGGAATGCGCGTCGGGTCCAAGGTCTGGGTGCGGCGATAGAAGCCGATGGCGTGATTGGAGCTCGCCAGCACCACGCGCTTGACCCCGTGCCGGCGCGCCCCCTCCAGCACGTTGTATACGCCGATGATGTTCGGGCCGAGTAGGTCGTCCCAACTCGCCTCGTTGGCCTGGCCGCCGAAGTGCGCGACCGCCTCGATGCCGGGCATCAGCCGCTCGACTGCGGCGAGATCGGAGAGCTCGGCGGGCACGCATTCCTCGTGTGCGTTCGTCGGGGCGAGCGGTGCGATGTCGCTCAAGCGCAGCCGGTACTTGCCTTGCCAAGCCTGGCGCAGCGCACGCCCGATTTGACCCGCCGCGCCGGTGATGAGAATCTTCTTCATGGTTCGATGCTCGCAAAGGTGGGAGAAATGATGATGTTAATGAGGACCGGCGCCCGTTGGGGGATTCGTTGACATGAAAGCTGTTTCGGTGCGGCCGCTCGAGCCCCGCGACGAGGCGCGCTGGCGGGACTTGTGGGCGGGCTATTGCGCGTTCTATCAGGTCGCGGTGTCGCCTGCGGTGACCGACTTCACCTGGCGGCGGCTCAGCGATCCGGCTTCCGATGTAGTCGGATGGGTCGCCGAGGCGGACGGCGCGGTGATCGGCATTGCCAACTGCGTGGTGCACGAAAACACTTGGGAGCTAAGACCGGTGTGCTACTTGGAAGATCTGTTTGTCGATCCGCAGGCGCGGCGCCTGGGCGCCGCCCGGGCGTTGTTGGCGCGGCTGCGCGAGGAGTTACAAGCCGGACGCTGGTCGCGCGTGTATTGGATGACGCGCGTCACCAATCATCAGGCGCGCGCGCTGTACGCCCAGTTCACTGCGCGCGATGATTTCGTGCGCTATGTGATGGCCGCGCGCTGAAAGCGATGTTTCGCGCGCGGTCAGCGCGCCGGCTCGAAGCCGTCGTGCACGATGACGTCGATCAGGCTGGGGCCGCCGCGCGCATGGGCGCGCCGCAAGGCGGGTTCGATGGCATCTCCTTCGCTCACGCGCTCGGCCGGCACACCCATGGATTGGGCGAGGGCGACGAAGTCGATCTCGGGATCGTGGAAGTCCATCGCGATGAACTTGGCATGCCCTTGCAGCGGCTGCACGCGCTCTTTGAGGATGCGATAGCTCTTGTTGTTGGCGATCACGTAGGTGATCGGCAGCTTCAAGTGCGCCGCGGTCCATAGGGCTTGGATGCTGTACATCGCGCTGCCGTCGCCGACGATCGCCGTGACCGGACGCGCGGGTAGCGCGAGTTGGATGCCGATCGCGCCCGCCATCGCAAAGCCGATGCCACCGCTCGCGAGCCCGTAATAGCTCTTCGCGTCCTTGAACGGCAGCAGGCTCAACAACGACAACGACGAGATGAGCGCTTCTTCCACTACGACCGCTTCGCTCGGCAACGCGTCGACCACGCGCATCATGAGGTAGCGCGGATCGATCGGGCGTGCGGCGCGCGCGGTCGTGAGTTGCTCGCGCAATTGCGCCCGCTTGGCCGACCAGTTGCGCCCGCGCAACGCTTGCAGATTTTGCGCGCTGCGCTCTCGCTGAGAGACGGCGCCGCGCGCGTCGAGCGTCGGCAGCAAGGCGGCCAAGGTTTCTTTCACGTTGGCGTTGATGGCGATTTCGGCGGCGTAGTTCTTGCCGAGCTCCCAGGCGCGCTCGCCGATTTGCACCACCGGCAAATGCTCCGGCAGCGGGTCGATCGGACTATGGATCGACATGCGCAGCACGTCGGCGCCGACTGCGATCAACAGATCGTACGGCTGCAAAGTGTCGCGCACCAGGCGTTGATTGCGATTGAGCGAGCCCATGAAGGCGATATGTTCAGACGGATATTGCGCGCTGTATGGCACGGTCTGCTGATACACCGGCGCGCCGAGCGCCTCCGCCAAGCGCGCCACCTCGCTGAAGGCTTCGCGCACGCTGACTTCGTGTCCGGCGATGATGACGGGACGCTCGGCTGCGAGCAGGCGCTGCGAGAGGGCGGCGAGCGCCGCATCGCTCGGACGGGTGGCGGCGTCGACCCGCGTACGCTTGCCCAATTCGAGCGGCGCCTGCGCGTTCAGGATGTCGCCGGGCAGCGAGATGAACACCGGCCCGGTGGGCGGCGTGAGGGCGACTTTGGCCGCCCGCCGCATGATGCGCGGCAGGTCCTCCAGCCGGTTGACTTCGATCGCCCACTTGACCAGCGGGGCGGCGATCGGCACGAGCGGGTCGTACAGCATGGGCTCCAACAGGCCGTGACCTTGCTCTTGCTGGCCCGCCGTTAGCAGCAGCGGCGAGCCGTAGAACTTGGCGTTGTACAAGGCGCCCATGGCGTTGCCCAACCCTGGGGCGACGTGCACGTTGGCCGCGGCTAGGCGATTGCTCGCGCGAGCGTAGCCGTCGGCCATCGCCACCACTAGTGATTCTTGCAGGCCCAGCACGTAGCGCATGTCCGGGTACTCGTGCAGGGCCGCCATGATGGGCAGCTCGGTGGTGCCGGGATTGCCGAACAACAAGTCGACGCCCTCGTCTTGCAAGAGGGCTAGGAAGGCGGAACGGCCGGTCAAGGAGGTGGTCATGGCGTGCGAAAGAAGGGCGGATCGAGACGCTCGATGATAAGCCAGCTAGGCGCCCGTCGGCTAGCCGCACAGAATTTGTTACTCGGGAGGGTAGCAAGCAGAAAGCCGCATCCAGGCGGGCTTGTTGGGAGTATACCCATGACTTCCTGGCGCAGGCTGCAATCGTTCCACGTGAAACAGCCGAACCGTGCGCGTGACGACGCCGATTTCGATAGAATTCGCTCTAGTTCGCTCCCTGATTCCTCATGCGCTTTCCAACAGAGTTCGACGTGATTGTGGTGGGCGGCGGTCACGCCGGCACCGAGGCAGCCCTCGCCGCCGCGCGCATGGGCTGCCAGACCTTGCTGCTTACGCACAGCATCGAGACCTTGGGGCAGATGTCTTGCAATCCGTCGATCGGGGGAATAGGCAAGGGCCAC
>CAZILI010000243.1:0-799 GCA_964539965.1 uncultured Burkholderiales bacterium
ACCATGCACCAAGCGCGCGGGCTGCTCGAGTCGGCGGGCCTGGACGCGCTGCAAGTGCTGGCGATCACCGAGTGGTGGGACGCGCTCATCAGCGGCTTCATCCCAACCCCGCCGGCGCCCGACTTGGAGCCGCTGCTCGGGCGTGCGGCCATGACCGTCGACCAATTCCTGCTCGCCAACCGCGACACTTTCAACGTGTCGACGGTGCGCGCTGCCGCCTAGTTTTCGCGAAGGGTGCGAATAGCGGCGGGGGAGCGCGAAGCCCGCAGTGAGAATGCCGGCCGCGGGGTGGTCAGCGTCAGTCTGGCGCTTGCGGGGCGTTCGGATTTCCGATGGGTGAGAGTAAGTCTTCCAAGAAGAACGCCGATAGCGCTGCGCGTCCGGTGAGCCCGCCCTTCGCATAGATCGCCCGCGCCTGTTCGCGCACCGTGCGCTCGCTTGAGGCGCGCACTGCCGCGACCTCCTTGGTGCTGAGACCCTTCAACAGGAGCAACGCAACCTCGCGCTCGGCGCCCGTGAGGTTCCAGCGCGTGAACTGAGCGTCGATCGCCTCGCCCAAGCCGTTCAGCAGGGCGCGCGACTCAGTGCGCCAGCGTTGGCCTTGGACGCGCGCGATCTCGAGGTCGCGAATCACTTGCAAATGCTCTTCACGTTGGCGCCGTGCGACTTGAAACAGAAGCGCTACGCCAACGGTGGTCAGCACGATCGGGACGATGTCGAGCAACTCGAAAAGCAGATCGACCGCGGTGGCATTCGGCTCTTCGATCATCTCGCGGCCGAGTAGTAGCGCAATTCCCGC
>CAZILI010000243.1:809-6407 GCA_964539965.1 uncultured Burkholderiales bacterium
ACCGCGGCCCATAGGCGAGTTCTGGCGTCAATCCATTCGCTCATCGGCTAGCGTCTTGATGCCCAACTGAGAAGCGTGACCTCGATTCCGACATCGGTCGATCAAGGTTTGGGCAAACCCGCACATCTGGAATCGAAGTTGCAGTTTACCAGTTGCACGGCGATGCCCGTCTGCGGCTTTACCTCGAGGATGAAGCCGATTCCCCGGGCGTAGTACTTGTACGCAAAGGCACCCGGCTCGAGCAGGGAGTAGTTCTTGGTGACGATGCAATCGCTGCGGCAAAAGCGCCCCGCCAGCTGCGGCGGAACCAAGGCATCGAGCACCGGATCTCGACCGAACGCGTAGTTCGTCGAAAGAATCTCCGTCACATCCTCCGCGTTGCCGAGCGAGAACTCTTCCAAATAGACGAGGCCCGGGGTCGGCGCTGCGGCAAAGAACAGTCCGCCTTTGTCGCCGTCGCGCCCTTGCTTGAACGAGCCGTGGTTATCGATGAGTTCCGGCACTCGGGGATGGTCTCCGTCGAAGCTCTCCATGTCTTTGACTTCCTCGCCGAAATAGTAGACATCTCCGGTCTTGGCCTGGCAAAACCAATCGTCGGTATTTTCGGCGAGGTCCCCGCTCTTGAAGACCTGATCTCGAACCACTACGCAGGTGACCCCGTCGATCAGCTTGGTTTGATCGAGCACTTCGAGGGTATTGAATTCGTCCCCACCGGCGTACTCCCAACGATTGCCGATCGCGAGCGGAAAATAGGGGTTCGGGCGGGTCAAGTTCTTGAAATCGGTATCGAATTGCGCCGGATCGAACTTGGGATCGTAGCGCGCTTCGCCTAGCGCCCCGCAGGCCGCGCGGCGCCCCGTGAGCTGGGCGCGGCAAAGCTCCCTCTCGTCGCCGCGGCTTGCCTGCGCTTGCTCGAAGCATGCCTTTCTCCGCGCGGGATCGGAAACATTAATGCAAATCGCGCGCGCAAGATACCAGTGCTCGACCGTTTGGCCCGCGCAAGCGTGAAAAAGCGCCGCCGCGGTGGCGGAACAAAAGTGCCCATCACGCTGCTCGCGGCCGATGTCGATATCGGTCTCGCCGGCGATCGACCCTGCGCTCAAGGTTGTCCAGATTACCGCCGCGATCGAATGCTTCACGCCGGCGCGCGTCGCAACAGATGCAACTTTGGTTCGATGGTTCGTCGTCATGATGCTCTCCTATGGTGGCCCCCTCGGTCGGCCCCGGGTTTGGCTTGGATTGCCTCGCCCGTGGGCTGACTGGCTATGTATAAGACCGGCGGTCGACGGTCTATCGGCGGTTTGACGTACGTCGCTCACACGCGCGCTGCCGACCAATGCGTCGCGCGTCGCCAATATACTGAGCGGAGTAATATCCATGCAGCCCACACTGCACAAGGTGTTTGCGGACATACTCCGTCAGAGTAGGTGCAGCGGGAGGGAAGGGGTACTCTCGCGTATCTTTGCGCCGGGGGGCGCCGTCGTGACGGTCGCCGGCGCACGAGGTTGGCGCGGGAGCCCGCCCCGTCCCATGGCAACGATGTCTACTCAAGGAGGAGGAACGATGAAACTTCGCGTCTACGCTGTTTGTCTGCTGGCCGTGCTCGCTTGCCTGGCGAGCGTGCGCGCTTTCGCGCAGAGCGCCGAGCAGGAAATCAATCGGCTGGAGGATCTGCGCTACGAAGCGATGAGCAAGGTCGACATCCCGACTTTCGAGTCGCTGCTCACCGACGATTTCGTCTATCACCAAGCGGGCGGCACCATTGCGACCAAGAAGAGCTACTCCGAGTCGCTCAAGGCCGGTCAGGTCAAGATCAAGAGCGCGAAGCGTTACGACGTGACCACGCGTTTCTACGGCGACACGGCGGTGGTGATGGGTAAGACGGACGTCGACGTCAACATCAAGGGCGAAGACAAGCAGTTCAAGCTGCTGTACTTGAACGTTTGGGTCAAGCGCGACGGCCGCTGGCTGTTGGCGGGTCGCGAGTCGACCTTCCAAGCGCCGCCGAAATAGCGGCACCGATTGCTTCCCGGCCGGGCGCAGATAGGAGTTCGTCCGCCCCCGCGCTTGCCGAGCGCGATCCGGGCGCGCACCGACCGCTCCGCCCGAGCATGACCGAACGCAGCATGTGGGTCATGCTCGGGGCGTTCTCCGCCGCCACGTTCTTGGTCACTTCGTCCGGCCCGGCGTTGGCGCCGTTCATCCAAGACGTTGCGCGCGATACGCATACCGAGCTGGCGGCAGTGGCGAATCTGTTCTCGCTGCAGGCGATCGTGTGGGCGGCCGCCTCGTTTTCCTCGGGACTGCTCGCCGAGCGCATCGGACGCAAGCGTATCTTGGTTGCCACCGCGCTCGTGATGGGCGCCATGCGCGTAGGGTTCGCCAATGCGCAGAGCTACCCCGCCGCGCTCGCCTGGCAAGCGCTCGCCGGCTTGGCCGGTGGCGTATTCATGGGCACGGTGTTCGCCTCGGCCTCCGATCACGTGCCCACGGCGCTGCGCGGCCGGGCGTTGAGCTGGATCGTGATGGGGCAGTCGTTGTCGTTGGTTATTGGCGTGCCGCTCATCACTCTGCTCGGCTCGATCGCCGGTTGGCGCGGCGCGCTCGGCACCCACGGCGCACTCACCGCTTGCGTGGCCCTCTTGATTCTCTACCTCGTGCCCCGCGACGCGGCGGTCCATCCGCACGCAGCGCCCGCCAAGACCCCGCTCGCGGCGCTGGCGCGGCCTCGCCTGATGATGCTGCTCGGCGCAGGCACGACCGAGCGGATGTGCTTCGCCGTCATTGCGATCTACTTTCCGATTTTTCTGCAAAAGACCTACGGCGTGCCGCTAGCCTCGCTCGCGCTGGTGCTGGCGCTGGTCGCCGCTGGCAACCTGATCGGCAACTTCGTTGGTGGGCGCATCGCCGACCGCTCGCGTCATCGCATGCGCGTGTTCGCGCTCTGCTCACTCGCCACCGCCGCGCTCGCGCTCCCGCTCATGGGCTGGCACGCCGGGCTGGCGTTCTCGGTCGCGATCGGCTTTGCCTACTCGCTCGTCAACGCGCTCGGCCGGCCCGCCTTCCTTGCCACCCTTGCCCACCTGCCCAGCGAACTACGGGGTGCCGTGTTCGGGCTGAACGTCACCATGGCGAGCTTGGGGTGGCTGCTCGCCGCTTCGACCGGCAGCTTATTTATCACCCGCTTCAAGGTGGAAAGCTTGGGCTGGTTCAGCGCTGCAATCGCGCTGTTGGGAGTCGTGCTGGCGGCGCACCACGCCCGACGCGAAGCGCGGGGCGTGGTGATTTGACGGCGTGAGCTCAGCGGCGAGTCGCTACGATTTCCACACCGGCGTAGTTCCACTGATGGTTGGTGGGGGCGTTGTCGTGGATCACCACCACACCCGAAGCGACTGAGGGCGCAGCGGTTGACTGCACCCAAAACGTGTCGCCGACTGCCGTGTCGACCCTTTGACGAACGATGACCTGGCCGGATACGGGTGTCCGGGCGACCGCGCCATCCCAATCGTTGCCCACGGCAAACACCCAACTGCTGGCCGCAACACCGGGCAGATAGACGTCGGGCGCACCCGTGGGCGCGCTGGCGATGCCCGCCACACCGGTGCCCGCTGCGTTGGCGAAGGCAATCACGGTGAGCGAACCGTGATAGCTGCCGCTACCCGGTCGCGCGGTCACGGTGACTGCGCTGAGGATGCCGGTTGCGCGCGCCGACCAGATCTCGGATGTACCGTGCTGGACATTGCTGCGGGCTACCAGGCTCCAAGTCAAACCGGCGCCGGTCACCGTTGCGGTCTGTTGACTGGTCGCGGGGCCGTCATACGCCACGAAGGCGACCAGCAAGTCGCCCGGCACCGTGGTCGAGAACGTGGGTGTAGTCATCGGCCCCGTGCCGTCGCGGAAGGCGGTTACGTCTTTGGTGATCAAGTTCGGAGGCGGCGCAGAATTGTCGACGACTAGCGTGATCGCCGGCGCAGTACCCACGTTTCCGGCAAAGTCGCTGGCCGTCGCGCTCAAGGAATGGTTGCCGGCCGAAGCCGTGCGCGTGTCCCAACTCACCACAAAGGGCGGGGCGGTAGCGGCTTGGCCCAGGGGCGCACCGTCGAGGTAGAACTGGACGCTCTTCACGCCCGTGTCGTCCGCCGCGGTAGCGAACACCTGCACGATGCCCGACACGGTGGATAGCGCGGCGGGCTCGGAGATGCCCACCGAGGGTGGCGTCGTATCGGGCGGCGGTGGCGCCGAAGGCGCGATTTCGGCGGCCGCGAGGTTCCAGCGATGATTGGTCGGCGCGGTGTCGGCGATCGTGATCGTCAATCCCGCCGCCGCCGCAGGGGTGCTCTGGGATTGCACCCAGAAGGTGTCTCCCACACCAGTGTCGACCCACTGGTGCTGCATGGTTTGCCCGGCGGCGAGCGTTCGAGCGACGGCGCCGTCCCAGTCGTTGCCCACCGCGAAGGTCGATGACCCGGCTCGAGTAGTCGTGAGCTGTACTTGCGGCGCGCCGGTTGCGGCGGAGCGCACCGCCGACGCACCGATAGCCGAGCCATTGAACGCGATGACGGTCAAAGACTGATCGTAGTTCGCGGATGCCAGAGCCGAGCTGATAGCGGGGTTGACGATCGTGCCGCTGGCGCGAGCCGACCAAATCTCCGAAGTGCCGGGTTGCGCATTGCTGCGCGCGACCAAAGACCAGCTCAAGCTCCCGCCGCTGACGGTCGCCGTTTGACGCGCGCCGCCGCTGGGGCCGTCGGAGGAAACGAATGCGACCAGCAGTTGGCCGGCCGCTACGCTGGGAAGAGTGACCGACACGACGCCCCGACCGTCCGCCGAACCGCTGCAACCCGCTCCGCCGGCCGCTCCTCCGTTGGCGACGGTTACCGCTACGACGTCGGAGGTCGCGATACGCCCCGCCGCGTTGGTCGTCTGTGCAGCGAGCCAGTGCGGACCGTTGGGAACGGTGGTCGTGTCCCACAGAGACGTGAACGGCGGTCCGACCGGCCCGCCGAGCGGCTGGCCGTCGACCAGGAACTGAACGCTCGCGCCCCCGCCTCCCGGCAGCTCCGTGAGTGGGATCGTGCCGAGGGCGCTGCTGCATTCCAACGGCGAAGTCAACGAAACGGTGGGTGGGGTCGAATCGGGAAAAACGGTCTGCAGCGCCTGCACGGTGTTGTTCGAGATGACGACCTTCACCGCCGTCTCGTTGTTGCTCTTGTTGGCTTCCGCCATGTAGTTGTACGGGTCGACGATCGCGCGGAACCAGTAGGTGCCGTCGGGCAGTCCGTCGATCGGAATCGACTGCCCCGGATCGCGGTAGTCATAGTCGTCCACCGCGCCGACCGAGAGCCCGCGCAGCGCGTTGGGGTCGCCGCAAGTGCCGCCCGAATAGCCGAAAGTACCCGCATGCGGGACCGAGGTGTCGTATATGAACGAATCGCCGATACAAAAGCCGTTTTTTGGGCTGGGCGCAACTGGGGCACCGAAGCCGCCGTCCGGCGCGACGGCGTACAACCCGAAGGCAGCGAGCGGAAAGTGGAAATGGCCGTGATCGGCGTGGAACTGAAACGCTCCGGCGACGCGCAGGGTCTTGGCGATCGACCA
>CAZILI010000244.1:0-6381 GCA_964539965.1 uncultured Burkholderiales bacterium
TCGCCTGAGGCGGCGGCCGACATGAGCGGCGTCAAGCTGGCGCAGACGGCGCAAGCCATCCACCCTTTGCTCGCTCAGCGCTGGAGCCCGCGCGCATTCGATGCGGCCAAGCCGGTCTCGCGCGCGCATCTTGTCGCGCTCATGGAGGCGGCGCGCTGGGCGCCGTCTTCCTACGGCGACGAACCCTGGCGCTTCGTGGTGTGCGACAAGACCACCGACCCCGAGGCATGGGATCGCGCGCTTGCGTGCCTGGTCGAGCGCAATCAAAGCTGGGCGCGCAATGCGCCGCTTCTGATCGTCGCGCTTGCCGCCTCGGCGTTTCGCCACAACGGCAACGCCAATCGTTTCGCGCAATACGACACCGGCGCGGCCAGCATGTCTTTGGTACTGCAAGCGACAGCGCTCGGCTTGGTGGCGCATCAAATGGGCGGCTTCGACATGGCGAAGGTGCGCGCATCGTTTGCGTTGCCCGAGGATGTGGACCCAATCGCGGTCATCGCGGTCGGTCACCCCGGCGATGCAGCCGACTTGCCGGCGGATCTGCGCGAGCGCGAAGTCGCGCCACGCAGGCGGCGCGCGATCGGCGAGAACTTCTTCGCCGGGCAGTGGGCTAAGTCTCTGCTCTAGAGAGGCGGTCGCACGCGCACGGTGGGATTGGGCGAGGGCTGGTAAGGCTGCGGGGTTGTATTTTCCCGCTCGAATGCAGACTCGAGTTGCTGCAAAGCCTCGAGTAGACGCTTGAGCGACTGAGCCTGGACGGAAGTGAGTTGGTGAAGCTCGTCGTCTTCGAGCGGTGCGGCGCCGATCGCGGCTTCGATCTGCGCGGCGAGCGGTTGCGCATGCTTGTTTAGCGTTGCAGCCGCCGCGAGTCCGGCGATGCGCTCACGCAGCGCTTGGATCGTCACGTTTAGACGCACCCAGCGGTGCTCGTTCCAACCTAGCGTCGACCCATCGCCCGCGGCGGCGAACTTCTCGGCGAGCTTTACGCCCGCTTCTTGACCGTAGCGCGAGAGATTGGCGATGCTGTCCGCGTCCATGGCGAGATTGAACCCGCCTTCGCTCTCCAGCAGTAGCGTGTGAACCACTCGGTCGCGCACGCCCGGCATTCTCATGCCGGTCATGTCGTTCCAATTCTGGGCCGAGGCCGCCACACTCAAAATGAAGCCGCCGAGCCGCCCGATCGCAGTCGGCTTGTCGTCGAAACGCAGCCAGGTGTCGCCGCGGCCCTGGTAGTGATGTAAGGGCAGCCAGGTCCGCTCGCCCTTGCGAAATTCGCTGCGCTTGTCGAGTTGGATGCCGAACGTGGGCCAGCTCGGCAGCAGCGAATCGAACAGGTGAATTGGGAAGTTCGAACAAATACCGCCGTCGGAGAACCAGCAGCGCTTGAGCGTGCGCTCCGCGCGCTTGGGCTCGTAGTCGATCGCCCATAGCGGGACGGCGGAGAACAGGAACGGAAAACTTAAGCTGAGCCGCGTGGCGACCACGATGGGCAGATCGGCGGCGGGCAATTCGAGTAGATCGACTGGTGCCATCGACGGCGGCGGGTCGGACGGCCCGAGCGGCTGGTAGCGCTTGGCGTGCCGCACCAAATAGTCGACGATGTTCTCGGGAAAGTACCCGAGGAGTTCGGACGGCGAAAAGAACAGCCGGCTGGTCGCGTCCTCGAACGGCAAATGATACGGCCTGCGGTGCATGAGGTTGGTGGTGAACATCTGCAAGTTGATCGAGCGCGCTTGCGCCGGATTGGAAGGCTTGAGCCAAGTCGGCGGAAATCCGGGTGCGTCCCACAAGTCGCGGAAGGTGAGCGGGGCCTCTTCGAGCGTCCGGCCGGCAAGGGTTTGGATCCGCTCATGCAGCCAGTTGACCAGCGCCGCCGGATGCGCACGCCCGCCCAAGCCGCGATAGCCGTTGCAGATGCCGAAGCCATTGGGCACCAAGCCTCGCACGACGTCTCGATAGATCGCCAGCGCAATCGCGGCCGGCCCTAGCATGAGGCTCGCCAGAATCGCACTCAACACGAGATTTCCGCCGAAGATCGCCGAAGCGATCCACACCAGCGCGATGGCGACCAGCACGCCTGCGAACAGCGCCCATGCATACGAGCGCAGCACACCGGCGAAAAACCCTAGCCAACGGCTCGCCGTGCTGGTTCGATTCAGGGTCGCGAGCAGGATCGCGAGCAAGCGCTGCGTGCGCTCGCTCGGTTGGAACACGGCGCGCAAACGCGTTTGCCCGCCGATCGGCTCGCCCAGTTGCTGCGGCAACGCAGCCAATTGCGCAAAGCCGGCCGTCGAGCCGTGGCGACGCCTGAATTCCGCGGCGGCGGTAAGGGCGGCGGCGACCGCACCCGCTGAGGTGCCGCCGATGTTCTTGAAGCGGTAGTGTCTAGCGAGTTCCGTGATGGCGAGCGGATAGACGACGCCACTGGTGATGCCGCCTTTCATCACCAGATCGCAGAACCGGTCAGCCGGCGCGGTGTCCTGGTTCGAACTGAGGGAATCGGTAGTCGACATCGGCTCTACCTCCGTTAGGCTTGCGCGCGTGGTCGCGTGAGGACGGTTTCCACCGGTTCGGCGAGGCTCGGCTCGTCGATGACCGCCGCGATCGCGCCGCGTGAGGCATCGCGTAGCTTGAGCGCGGCGGCGAAATCGCTGCCTTGCGGCGCGACGGGGGCGCAGATTTCAATCGTGATCGGACCGCGGCGCGGCAGCCAGGTGCCGTCCGGCAAGACATGGCGCGTACCGCGTATGGCGATGGGAACGACCGGCGCGCCGGTCTGCGCCGCGATCAGAAAGGCGCCGGTGCGAAATGGCAACAAACCCGGGGTGCGCCGCAGCGTGCCCTCGGGAAAGAACACCATGGCCTGGCCGGCTTTGACGCGCGCGGCGAACTGCGATGCGTGTTCTAGGCTGCGCGCGGTGTCAAAGCGCTCGGCGAACTGCATGCCGATCTTCTGCAAGAAACGCCCGACCGCGGGATGGCGCTCGAGTTCTCCCTTGACGACGAAGCTCGGCGTGCCGGGGAGGGCGGCGAACAGCACCACGCCGTCCAGATAGCTCGAGTGGTTCGCCACTGCGACATAGCTCGCCAGCGCCGGCAAGTGTTGCGCTTCGAGCAGGCGCGGAAGCATGCGGATCGAGCGCAGGGCGGTGCGCGCCATGGCGCGGGCGAAGGGCCGCGCCGCACGACTCGGCAACACCATTACGCCGATCCAAGCGATGGCTGCGACGACAGTGAAGGCGAGCATCGCATAGGCGCCGAAGGCGAGCCGCCCGGCGTTCGTCACGGCGCGCGTTACGCTGCCGAGAAGCCCCCCCACGCCGAGATGCAAGAACTGCCTCCATACCGCGACCGGTCTAGTCGACAGCGAACCGGCTTCGTAACGCTCGCGGGTGGCGGCGCGGCGGATCTTGCCGCTGGAAGTCTTGAGCACGCTGTGCGGCGCGGCGAGCACGATCTCATCGGCGGGCGTGCCTACCAGCTCAGTCGCCAGCGCGTTGATCTCGACCATCAAGCGCTCACGCGCGGCGGGATCGCGCTCGCGCGTCTCGGCGACCACGACCAGGCGCTCCGTGCCGGCCCGCTCGTCGCGGCTGCCGAACGCGGCCACGCAGCCCTTGCGTATTCCCGCTAACGCGCCCACGGCGATTTCCAATTCGTACGGATACAGGTTACGTCCCGCGCGAATGATCACATCCTTGGCGCGGCCGGTGATGTACACCTCGCCGTCGGCGAGATAGGCGAGATCAAATGAGTCGAGCCACTCGCCGCGGCGCATGCGCTCGGTCTCTTGCGGATTGCGGTAGTAGCCTTGGGTGGTCGAGGGCCCCTTGAATAGCAGATGACCCTGTCTGCGCTCGGGCAATTCGGCGCCTTGCTCGTCGACGATGCGCATCGCGTGGCCGGCGAGCGCGCGCCCGCAGCAGACGAACTGCAGCACCTCGCTCGCTCCGGCGGCTGCCGGCACGGCCCGGCCGTCGCGCACAAACGTCTCACGCTGCACCGTGTCGACTTTCGGGCCGCGCCCCAACGGCGGAAACGCGACCGCCAAAGATGCTTCCGCCAGCCCATACACCGGCATCATGGCCTCGGGGCGAAAGCCGTAGCGCTGAAATCGCTCGCCGAATCGCTGCATCGTCGCCGGGCTCACCGGCTCGGCGCCGTTCAGAGTAAAGCGCCAAGCGCTCAAGTCGAGCCCCTCCAACTCCGCGTCGTCGATCTTGTTCAAGCAAAGCTCGTAGGCAAAATTGGGCGCCGCCGACATGGTGCCGCGAAATCGATGCAGGGTGCGCAGCCAACGCGCCGGCCGCGCCAAGAAGGCGAGCGGAGACATAATGACCAGCGGATAGGCGCAGTACAGCGCCCCCAGCCACGCGCCGATCAAGCCCATATCGTGATACAGCGGCAGCCAACTCACGAACACGTCGTCGGGCGTGACGGCGAGCGGCTCGCGCATCGCGCGCAGGTTGGCGAGCAGGTTGGCGTGCGTGAGCATGACGCCCTTGGGCTTGCCGGTGCTGCCCGAGGTGTACTGCAGCAGCGCCAAATCCTCGGCGCGCGCCGTGGGCGCGAGCAAAGGTTCCGCCGCCGACTGCATCAGCTCGGACACCGTGGTCACCAGGCGCAGGGCTGCGACCTGCCCTTGCAGTAACCGAGCGATTGCTTTCGCCTCGGGCACGGTGATCATGGCCACCGTTTCTGCATTGCGAAGAATGCCGCGCTGACGCAGCAAGTGGTCTTCGATCTGGTTCAGCCGCGCGGGCGGATAGATCGGCACCGGCACCGCGCCCGCCAGTAGGACACCGGCGAAGGCGATGAAGAAGTCTTCGCCGGTGGGCAGCATGAGCGTGACGGTTTGCCCGTCGCGCACGCCGCGCGCGCGCAGCGCGGCGGCGAGGCGTTCGGCCTTGCGATGCAGCTCGCCGTAGCGCAGCGGGACGAAGTTGTCGTCTTCGGTATGGATGTGAATGTGCACGCGCTCGGCGTTGCGCTCGGCGTGCCACAGCAACGCTTGCGTGAGCGTGCCGAGGCTGTCGGGCGGCAGCGCGACCTCGCCCGCAGCGAGCGGTTCGATGCGCGCTACGGGCGTGGGGGAGGGCGGCGGCTGTGCCGTCCCGCTGAGCGCGTGCAAGAGATCCTGCAAGGTGCGCGCCTGCCCGAGGACACGCTCGGGCAGACGTACTGCGAAGGCGCGCTCCATGCGCAGCAGCAACTCGACGCGCGCCAAGCTGTCCAGGCCCAGATCGCGATCGAGGTCGCTCTGCAAGGTGACTTGCGCCGCACGCGTGGAGGCGGGATACAGCTCGGCGACCAACTCGGCGGCGATGCGCGTGAGCCGTTCTGCGGCGGACTCTGCTGTGTCGTTCACGGATCGAACAAGGTGGGAAGGCGGTGCGGGCGCGAGGGGCGATATGCTAGAATCGCCGCCTTCAAGCTGGGCACGTGCGCGAAATTCTACCTGCTTCGTCTCCACTTGTTAGACCTGTGATCAACGTTTGGAGCGCACCATGGCCAGTATCGAACTCACCCAAGAGAATTTCGAACAGACGGTAACGGCGAACCCGTTCGTCGTGATCGACTTTTGGGCGCCTTGGTGCGGGCCGTGCCGCGGCTTCGCGCCGGTGTTCGAGGCGGCCTCCGACAACCATGCCGATATCGTATTCGGCAAGGTAAACACCGAAGAGCAGCAAGAGCTGGCCGCGAGCTTCAACATCCGCTCCATTCCGACCTTGATGATCTTCCGCGAGAAAGTCATCATCTACAGCGAAGCGGGGGCGCTGCCGGGCAGCCAGTTCGAGCAACTGATAGCCAAGGCACGGGAACTCGACATGGTCAAAGTGCACCAGGAACTCGCCGCCGAGCAGGCCGGCGCAGGCGGCGCCGCTAACTAGTCGTAGTATTCGTCCCGTGTTGCTCGGCTGCATCGGCGACGATTTCACGGGATCCACCGATCTCGCCAATACCCTGGTGCGCAACGGCATGCGCACGGTGCAGGTGCTCGGCGTACCGGCCGCCGAGCGTCCGGTGCCGGATGCCGACGCGGTGGTGATCGCGCTCAAGTCGCGCACCGCCCCGCCCGAACAGGCCCTCGCCGAGTCGCTCGCCGCGCTCAAATGGCTCCAGGCCGCGGGTGCCCGGCAGTTTTTCTTCAAATACTGTTCGACCTTCGATTCGACCCCGCGCGGCAACATCGGACCCGTGGGTGATGCGCTGCTCGCCGCGCTCGGCGCCGAGTTCACCATCGCCTGCCCGGCATTTCCCGAGAACAAGCGCACCATCTATCAAGGCCACTTGTTCGTGGGCGGGCAATTGTTGTCCGATGCGTCTATGCGCCACCATCCGTTGACGCCCATGACCGACGCCAACTTGGTGCGCGTGCTG
>CAZILI010000245.1:0-5863 GCA_964539965.1 uncultured Burkholderiales bacterium
TCTTGAAATAGCGGTGCTTCCACTTGCTGCCGTAGGTGAAGGCGATGTCCTGCGCGGTGAAGTTCACCAAGGGATTCGCGACTTTCAGGTCAGGGATGATCGCATCAGGGTGTTCCTTGGGGTTTCGCACGACATTGGCCATCGGAGTCTTGCGCCAACGCTCGTAGAGGGCCTCATGGCAAGTCTTGCAGGCAAGCGAACCCACGTATTGCGTGCCCGAATCAATCGATACGGCGTAGGGCTTGGCATCCGCCGGCGCGGCAACCTTTGGCAGATTTCGCAGGTAAGCAACGATGCGCCACAGATGCTGCTGAGGCAATCCCCATCCTGGCATTCCGGTATTGCGAATGCCGTGCTGAATGTGATGCAGCAGTTCGCCATCGGACAGGCTTTGTATCTCGGAACTGCGCAGATCGGTTGGCACCGGGTACTGACCGCTTCCAATTTCAGTCTTGCCGCTGCCGTCGTAGCCGTGGCAGATCTCGCACTTCTGGCGATAGTGTTCGCGACCGGCCGTCACGTCGCTGCTGCCAGCAGTGACACTCAAAGGGTTCTTCAGGTCTCGGACCGCACTCGGCACGCTCTTGTGCAGCAACCATTGGGCAATGGTAGCTTCTAGGTTGGGGGCAAGGCGACCGCGGGCGGTGGCACCGCCGGACACAATGTAGAAATATAGAGCGCATGAAAGTGCGATGCCAATGGCAATGGCTGCAATCGCAAGAGCGATTGAAGTCCTCCTGAAGCCGCGTTGGGGAATGTCGGGCATAACGGTGCCCTAGATTACTGTCAAACGGAAACCCTGCAGAGTTGGACGGGACACCGTCGGGGCAATTAGCCGTCGGGTATCTGCTTACCCGAGAGGCGAAGTATGCTCCGTGAGATTGTCATATGCAACCGAGGCGCCGGTGTCAGCCATCCGGCTATCCGCACGGACTTTCAATCGTAGACTGGCAGAGATCGCGTGAACAGATTGCACCAATTACCTCACACACTCCTTCGCGTAAGGCAACGTCGAATCCGACCGTCCGAAGTTGGCCGAAATCGCTCGCTTGCAGCACACAAAGTCGCGTCAACCTGTAGACTCGTCTAGGGCCCCCTCGATCAAGCCTTAAGTACTCCACCGTCCGTTCTCTGGAACTCCCCTTTGCCGATTTCGTTTGCGAGTCCGGCCTTACATCCGAACTCGCAAGCTTTCCGTTGCGCAAACTACGCTGCCCAGCGCAAGGTCAAGGCGTGGTCGCCGCCGTCGCCGGGCGGCGCCAGCCGATCGGCTTATAGAGCCAGATGTTGCCTTGATTTATGTCCTGCAGGCCGAGGAAAGCATCCAAGTTGTGAATGTACTTCCACTTGCCGAGGATGCCGGTTCCGGCATCCCCGTTCGGGATCGCGCCGCTCGGCGCCGGTTGCTTGGCGATAGTCCAACCTTGGGCCGAAACAGAAGCAGGCGGTTTGACCATCCAGACGCGGCCATCGCCGCACCACAACGCGTACTGCCTACGGATCGGATCGAAATCGAACCCGCATTGACGCAAAGAAAGCGCATTGCTCGAAAGCAAGGCTGGGAATTCCCCACTCGCATCGCTCGGTGTCATGCGCACATCGGCGTTGTTCGGTCCCGCCGTGTTGAGATTCCAGAACGAGAACGGTGTGGATTTGTTCCCCGTTCGCAGCAACACTTTAAGCACCGGGTCGTAGCCGCACGAGGTCTGATCGCTGATGCCGACCGCATAAGTGCCTACCTTGGTCCAGCTATCGGTACTGGGGTCAGTGACGTTGGTCACGCTGTAGCGATACAGCGCGAGCGCGGTGGCGCCGGAGCGCGCAGCCACGTAGGCCACGTCCCTGCCGCCTTCACGCGCATAGGCGCTACAACCGTTCACGTGGGTAGAGGGCAGCGACGTGCTAGCGGGCAGGCGCGCGTACAGATCGCGGTTCTGCCACATCCTACCGCCTAGCACCTCGGGGTGCGCGCTCACACGCTTCACATGCGAGCCGGTGGTGCCACCGACCTTGTTGGCCGAAGCTTTAGTGGGGTCGAAGAAATACGGCCCGGTGCGGCGACTGGTCGTCGCCGTGACCTGCCTAAAGTAGGCGCCGCCGTTGTTATACGCTGCGCCGCCAAACACCACCATGCGATCGACAACGGGAAAGAACATGTTGTTGTCGTAGGTGTGTGCCGAGGGGGGAGCATTGTCGGGTCCGTCGATGGCGATCCAGGTGCCGCGATCGTCTTGTTTGATCTCGCTGGGCAGCGAGGCGCGTTCCCACAGGCGCGAGCCCGCCCGCCAGCGGTACACGTCGTTGCCGCTGTAGTTGGCGTGGCCGCCGCCGTAGAGATACAGGTCACCGCGGTTCGGATCCCAGGTGAACGAACTCCACGCGAGGATGATCTTCGAAGGAGTCGGCACACTGACCCCCTTGAGCGGACGCAAGTCGGTGGGCGCCCAAACCTGAGAGTAGAGATTCAGATTCGCTTTCACCCAAGAACCGCCCGGCGCGGCGGCCAGCAGCGAAATGACATTGGACAGATCCGGCGGCGTGCCGGTGGGCGGCGCTTCTGCGATCGTGAAGCCGGGCGAGGTCATGGCAGCGGCCTCGACCACTTCGAGGGTGTAGGTCTTCTCGGCGCTCTGGCCCCTGGCGTCGCGTGCTTCGAGCGTGAACTCGTAGCGTCCGAGTAGGGTGGCGATACCGGAGAGAACACCTGAACGAGAATCGAGGGTGAGCCCCGTCGGAAGCGCGCCGCGTGTCACGCTCCAGACCAGCGGCCCTATTGCGCCCAGGGCCGTGAGATTCGCTTGATAGTCGGCGTTCTGATCGGCGAGTTCCAGCTCTTCGGTCTCGATCGCCAGCGTCGGCGCCTCGGTTCCGGCGAATTCGAAGCGAGCGGTGTCGACCACTAGCGTGCCGCCGCCTGAGGCCGTAAGCTCGACCTCGATTGCGGCCTGCCCACTGGCTTCGAAAACCCCGAGCGTATTCCATTGGCCGCCGTTGACCTTCTGATCGACGCGAATGCGCGATTCACCCGCTGCGTCATGCACGATCGCATCGACCGGGCCCGCGTCGACGAGTGCTTGGGGCCACCACAGGTACACCCGGTAGAACCCAGCCTGCGCTAACTTGGGCGCAAAGCGCGCTCGCGCCTCGCCGCTCTGAGCGCGCAGTACCCGTTTGCCGCGCGATAGGTAGCCGTCAGTGGAGGCAAACGTGCCGCTGACGGCGAGGTCTGGCGAGTCGGCGGTTACGATCACGTTGCTCTCCTCGGTCTTGACTGCGGAGCCGCTCGATGTCGAAGCGCCACTTACTTGAGCGCTCTCACCCCCGCCGCATCCGCCGACGAGCCCGACGCCTGTCACGGATAGCGCAAGAATAACCCACCGTAGTTTGCAGCCAGCTTTGCTAGCCACCCTGTGCATGCTCTTCTTCATCTTCCTTCCTCTTGGCAAGAACGACATCCCCTCCCCTCCCGGCGCTTCAAAACGGCAAGCGAGCGCAGTGCGCCCAGCCCACATAGGCAAGCGCCCGCGATAGCGGATACATCAATGAGTGGGAGAGAACGCTCCGCGTCTCGCGCGAAGCGCAACCGACCGCGTCTGGCTAGGCCGCGAGCGGAGAGGCGTAGATCATCTCCCATCTCAAGCGGCGGCATTGCCCAGCCAGCGGGCCGCCAAGAGAATCTAGATGACGGGATGATACCACGTGGCCCGCTCACGCCTGCTGGCCCGAGAGTTCAAACTTTGGAGTCTAGGCTCGCGTGTCAGCGGCCTTGCAGCGGCGCTGCGCCGCCGCGGGCGCGGGATCGGCCCAAGTCGGAAGAAAAGACGACGCCGAGGCTCAGCGCGCCGCTGTCGGTGACACGGGCGCGTGTGGACAGATCGAAACCTGTCCCCGTTCTCGAGAAGGACAGGCCCGCCTCGATCGCATGCACGGTGTTCCCGGCCTCATAGCGAAACAAGCCAAGGCTATCGATGCGTGTTTGCGTGCGATAGGAACGCACGCCGAGAGAAAGGTCCCAATCGAAACCTCGAGCCGTGGCGCGTTGCTGATAGGCGAGGAGCGCCGAGTAGAAGCGCGTCGCGCTTGTTTGCGTGGGATCGAGTACGAGCAAACTCAGCGCACCGTCGGGCAACGATAGTTCCGCTCGCCTGTCGGACTGAATAAGGCTTAGGTCCGTGCTCAGGCGAGCGCTCGGCGTCAGTTGATAGCGGTGACGTCCGAACAGAAGCGCGCTGCGGCTACCGGTCGTGCGCAGTCCGTTCGCATGCGTACCCGTATAGGAGAACCCCGTCGAGGTCTGAGCGCGTGGGCCAAAGCTCGACCAACTGCCCCGAATGGTGTGGCTGAGCGCGGTTTCCGCTCGGGTGCGCGATGCGAGAATCTGGTTCACGCTCTGCGACACCCCAAGACTCAGAATCGACCTGCCCAAGCGCCAGGATTCGCTTAGCCCGTGAGTGGCGTTCGCCGCATTCTGCCGCGCGGATCCGAACCCTAGCTCGGCCTCTCGGGTGTAGTAGGTGCTCCATGCCACGCTCGACGAGTACGTGAACGGGCCCAATTTGCTCCCGCCGAAGTCATAGTCCGCGGTCAGGGTAGCGAACACGTCCTCGTCGACCGCTTCATTGTCGAACCGGTTCGAACCTGCGCGAATGACACTGACGTCCCCGGACAAACCCAGCCGGGCGGAGGACACGTAGTCGTCATCCAGGCTCGAGTACTCGAGCTTGGCCTTACACTCGCGCTGATCCGGTTGCCGCAAACCGAGCGAGAAGAAATCGAGTTCGGCCTGGGCCATCGCTGCTGTCAGCGCCGCCCGATCGGCGGTGGTCGAGGATCGCTCTTGAAAGCGCAACCTCGCCTGCGTAAGCGAAGCGCGGCTGCCGCTATCGCAGGCGAGATCGAGAACGGAAGGCTCCGCCACGCCCGCGCGCTCAATCGTGCGCATGAGCAGATCTGAGCTTAGCCGCGGCGCATCGAAGGGTTGCGGCGAGTCTTGCGATCGCGCAGCAGACTCGCCCGGGTACGGGGTGGCGGCCTGGCCGGCCAGCGCCGCCAAGCCCAGCATCAACGCGGCCAACCCGCGTCGTCGATGCTCGTGCGCAAAAGCGCGCGCTGCCCGCATCGTGGGCCTCGCGCCTCTAGTTGATGCGCACGCGCGGCGGTCTCGCAAGACAACGCTCAAATTTTGCCTGTGCCTGGGCTTCGCACGTGCCGTCGGAAGGCGCGTAGTCGCAGATACCGTTGTCCGCCCAGCAGATGGGTCCACCGGCGCACATGCCCAAGTTGTTCTGGTACTTCTGTTGACATTCCAACTGGCGCGCGTCCTGGAGAGTACCTTGTTGGATCGTGAGCGAGTTGGCCGTGCCCGAGCCGAGCACGCCGGCGGCAGAGGTCGCCAGCGATAGCATCACCAAAGGGGGTATAGCGAGCCACGCGAAGCGCATCCCGCGCGCATTGCGAGTATCAGACGAAATGCTTTGAATCATCTTGACATTGACTTTCATGAGAATTACTCCATTCGAAACGAGTCGTTTAGGAATTGGGGACATTGACATCACAGGCAACCGGCACCCTTCGGCGCGTTGCACTGACCGAGGGCGGTGAATCCCGATTCGCAGTCCGCGCGAGCGACCGCGCACGCCAGTTCGCAAGAGATGACGGTATTGTTGTGCGTCGAGCAGTACTTGAGGCAGTTTCTTTCGTACACGGGACAGAAAGCCTTGGGGGCCTTCGGCAGGGTGTACGTGCCGCCGGGGGCTACCTCCAGCGGCGGTACCGGCGTCAATTCGACCGCCATGCCGGATACCGAGATCAAGAGCGCGAACGCCACGGCGCTCTGCGCGTAAGGGTGCTTGCGACGACCGAA
>CAZILI010000245.1:5873-6375 GCA_964539965.1 uncultured Burkholderiales bacterium
ACTTCTCTCGCTGCTTCGGTGTTTGAACGAACGTATTGCATGATCGAATCTCCTCGTCTTGTGAAAGGGCCGCCACTGCGCGCTCGCTAGGACCGCTGGTGTCGAGCGTCTTGGCTACGACGTGATACGAGTCGACGCTTGGGTTGGATGCGAGATGACGACAAGAGATTGTCGGTGCACGGTGGAATGCGACCTCAGTCGCGCCGGAGGGAAGACACGCCCGCCCTTCGGACGGCGGGCGTGTCCAGGCGCGATAGACGATCGCGTGGGCGCCATACGGCGACGCCACAGCAGCGCAAGCAACGCGCCGAATAGGCCGATGGGTAGAATCGGATCGACGCGCGCGTCTCTGCCGATCGCGCATCCGCCCCCTCCTCCTCCGCCGCCATTGTCGCCGTTGACGATGGTCACCACGGCACTCGCTTGCGCGCCCAGGCTCGCGCCTCCCGCCGGAGCCGTCAAGGTGACATTGACGGTCTCGTCCGCCTCAACCGCGTTGTCA
>CAZILI010000246.1:0-6340 GCA_964539965.1 uncultured Burkholderiales bacterium
CGCCGGCGCCGGCCGTCGCAACCAGCAAACTCGCCCACCAAAAAGCCCGGCGCCGACTCACGATTGCGACGGAAGCCAACACCACGCCAATCTGCAACAAGAGCGTGCCCAAATCGCAGCGATCATTGATTTTCAGCGCTTGCATCGCCTCGCGTTGCAAGCTCTCGGCCTCGCCTTTGATCTGGGTCTTCTCCTGTTCCAATCGTTGCGATTCGGCTTTGCCCTTTGCCGCCACCGCCTCACGCCGCGCGGGGTCGGTCGCCACGCTGTTCAAGGTCGACAGAAGTTCGACCTCGGCCCGCTCGATATGGTCTTTGACGCTCTTCGCTTGGAAATACGCCCACCGATTACTCGCTTCGGTCGTCTTGATAATCGCGTCGGTCTTGGCGGCGTCGCCGTGATTGGCGATGATGGAAAGAACAACCGCCATGATGGCGATGCTGATCGCTACCAGCCGCTCGAACGGGTCCTTCGCTTCGGGAATCTCCGGCGCTTCAGGCATAGCCTCCCTCGTGTTTGATGTTGACGCTGGTTGTCCTTGGCGACGGATCGGGCGTGCTACACCTTCACGCGCAGCGAGTCGGGATCGTACAACGGCCTGCCGTGCACTTGGCACGGCACGCGCTCGCTCGCCACTTCGAGTTCGTAGCGACCGCTCGTCAGCATCGCGTCGCTGACTCCGTCGGCATGCCGCACGTAGCCGTAGCCGATGTTCTTGCCTACGCTGTAGCCCCAGCCGGCGCTGGACAGCCAGCCGACGCGCTCGCCGTCGCGATAGATCGTCTCGCGCCCCAGCAAAACGATATCGGGATCCTCGACGGTGAAGCACACCAGGCGTTTCGCGAGCGGGCGCGTTTGCTGCTCGAGCAGCGCTTGCCGGCCGAGGAAGGGGATTTCTTTGCGCAGCTTCACCGCCCAGCCGAGTCCGGCCTCGAGCGGCGTGTGATCGGGGCCGATGTCGCCGCCCCAGGCGCGATAGCCCTTTTCTAGCCGCAGCGATTCGATCGCGCGGTAGCCGGCATTCACGATGCCGTGAAGCTCGCCCGCCTGCATGATGGCATCGTATACGGTCAGCGCGAACTCCACCGGCACGTGCAACTCGTAGCCCAGCTCGCCTACATAGGTGATGCGCAGCGCGCGCACCGGCGCGCCGGCGATGGCGAGTGGGCGCCACGTCGCGAACGGCAGCGCCGCGTGCGTGACATCGTCCTCGCTCACCTGCGCCAGGACCTCGCGCGAGCGCGGCCCCATGAGCGCGAGCACCGCGTACGCCGAAGTGACATCGACTAGGCTCGCCTCACCGTCGCGCGGCAGATTGCGCGCGATCCAGTCGAAATCGTGGGTGGCGAAGCCGGTGCCGGTCACGAGGTAGAACTCGCGCTCGGCGACGCGCGCCACGGTTAGATCGCACTCGATGCCGCCGCGCCGATTGAGCATCTGGGTATAGGTGAGCGAACCCGGCGACTTGGCGATATCGTTGGCGCAGATCCACTGCAGCGCGCGCTCGGCATCCCGGCCCACCAGGCTGAACTTGGCGAACGAACTCTCGTCGAACAGCGCGACCGCCTCGCGGCAGGCGCGATGCTCCGCGCCGACGTGCTCGAACCAGTTCTGCCGCCCGTAGGTGTATACGTCCTTGGCTTGCACACCGTCGGGGGCAAACCAGTTCGGCCGCTCCCAACCCATTTTCTCGCCGAAGCATGCGCCATGCTGTTTGAGCCGCGCATACAGGGGCGACACGCGCAGCGGCCGCGCGCTGGTGTGCTCTTCGAACGGCCAGGCCATGCTGTAATGCTTGGCGTAGGCTTCCAAGGTGCGCCTACGTGCCCAGTCGTGCGAACGATGCGGCCGGCCGAAGCGCCGAATGTCGACCGGCCACAAGTCCATCGGCGGCTCGCCGGAGGCGATCCACTGCGCCAGCGCGCGCCCCGCCCCGCCCGCGGAGGCGATACCGAAGGCATTGAACCCGGCGCCGACGTAGAAATGCTTCACCTCCGGCGCTTCGCCGAGAATGAAGTTGCCGTCGGGCGTGAACGACTCCGGGCCGTTGATCAATTGCTTCACGCCGGCGTGCTCGAGCGCGGGCACGCGCGCGATCGCTTGCGCCATGAGCGGCTCGAAGTGCTCCCAATTCTCGGTGAGCAGTTGAAACTCGAATCGCGCGGGCGCCTCCCACGCGATGGGATTCGGCTCGTAGCCGCCCATTACCAAACCGCCGACCTCTTCTTTGAAATACGTGAGCCGATCCGGATCGCGCATGGTAGGCAAGTTGCGCGGCACGCCTGCGATCGGCTCGGTTATCAGGTACTGATGTTGCACCGACACCAGCGGCACGGCCACTCCCGCCAGCGCGCCCACGCGGCGCGCCCACTGCCCGGCGCAGTTGACCACGACTTCAGCGCGTATCTCGCCGTGCGGCGTGCTGACGCCGCGCACTACACATTCGCGCACGTGAATCGCGCCGACTGGACAATCCTCGATGATCTTGACACCCTGCATGCGCGCGCCCTTGGCGAGCGCTTGAGCTAGATCGGCCGGATTTACTTGACCGTCGGTAGGCAAAAACGCCGCGCCGACCACGTCGGAGATGTCCATGATCGGCCACAGGTCGAGCGCTTCGCGCGGCGACAATAACTGCATCTCCAAGCCGAAGCTGTGTGCGGTGGTGGCTTGGCGCCGTATCTCGATCAGGCGTTCGCGGTTGCAGGCCAAGCGCAAGCCGCCGTTGCGTCTCCAACCGGTCGCTTGCCCGGTTTCCTGCTCCAAGTGGTCGTACAGCTCGACGCTGTACTTGAGGAGTTGGGTCACGTTGGCCGAGGTGCGCAACTGCCCCACCAAGCCCGCCGCGTGCCAAGTCGAGCCGCTGGTGAGCTTGGCGCGCTCGAGCAAAAGCACGTCCTTCTTGCCCAGTTTGGCCAGGTGGTACGCCGTGCTGCAGCCGATGATGCCCCCGCCGATGATGACGATCTCGGCGGTGGTCGGGAAAACGCTCACGCGCCGATCTCGCTACGATCCCGGCGTCGGTGCGGACGGCGCGACGCCGCCCGTGCCCTTGGTGCGGTCGAGAATGGTCATGGCCGAGCCCACCAGGGTGGCGATGTCCGTCAAGTTGCTCGGCACGATCAGGGTATTGCCCGTCTTGGCGAGATTGCCGAACGCACCGACGAAAGCCTCGGCGACCTTCAAGTTGGCGGCGTTGATGCCGCCGGCGGCGCCGAGCGCCGCGGCGACCTGACGGATAGCGCTGGCGTTGGCCTCCGCGATAGTGGAGATCGCCGAGGCCTCGCCTTGCGCCTTGTTGATGGCCGCGGTCTTTGCGCCTTCGGACTTCAATATCGCGGCCTGCTTCTCGCCTTCGGCTAGATTGATCTCTTCTTGCTTCACGCCCTCGGACTTGGCGATCACGGCGCGCTTTTCGCGCTCGGCGGTGATCTGCGCTTGCATGGCATGCAGGATCGGCGCCGGCGGGGTCAAGTTCTTGATCTCGTAACGCAACACCTTGACGCCCCAAGTGCGCCCGGCGTCGTCCAGCACGGCCACCACCTTGTGGTTGATTTCGTCGCGGCTTTCGAACGTGCGATCCAACTCCATCTTGCCGACCTCGGAGCGCAAGGTGGTCTGCGCCAATTGCGTGATGGCGGCGATGTAGTCCGACGAACCGTAGGAGGCGAGCTTGGGATCGGTGACCTGGTAGTAGATGATGCCGTCCACGGAAAGCTGGGTGTTGTCCTTGGTGATGCACACCTGCTCCGGCACGTCGAGCGGCACTTCTTTGAGCGAGTGCCTGTAGGCAACCCGATCGATGAACGGCACGATCACGTTGAGCCCCGGCTCCAGGACGCGCGCAAACTTGCCGAGCCGCTCGACCACCCATGCGTTTTGCTGCGGCACCACGCGCACACCCTCGACCACGAAGACTACGATCAGCGCCAGGATGAGGAACGGCACTGCCAACGCCTGGGTTGGCGGAAACATCCAGATCGCCACGGTTACGACGATGACGGCCACGATTTTCGCTAGCACGCTTGCCTCCTTTTCTCAGCGCGGCTGGTTACGCGAGACCTGCAACAAACTGCCTTCGGTTCCGCAAATAGTCAATACGTCGTTCGCGTGCAACTTTGCCTCATCGATGAGGCGCGCGTCCCAGGACGCGCCACGATACTTCACGCGCACCAGACGCGCTCTTTCGTCCACCCAGCTTTCGAACTCGACGCGTTGACCGATATCGAGCGAGCGCTCGGGGCCGCTTGCGGCGCGCTTGATGCGGTGCCAGCGGTTGACCGCGACCACACCGACCACCGCGACCACAGCCGCTACCAATACCTGCGAGAGGAAGGGCCATGCCAGGTATGCCGTCAAGGCAGCGGCGAATGCCGCCGCTCCCAGCACAAGTAGATAGAAGGTCCCGGTCATCATTTCGATGGTGACCAGGACCAATCCGACGATCACCCAAATCACATAGCTCTGCACGGCAATTCCTTCTGTCGACTCTCACCCTTCGAGCTCGAGGTACGCCCGCTCGAAGCGGCGCAAGTTCTCGTCAGTGTACGACACATAGTCGAACGCGATGTTGGAGTGAATCTCGGACACCATGCTCCACATGGCCTCGCGCAGCAGGGAAGCGCATTTCATCGCGAGAAAGCGGCGCTTGAGGCCCGCGTCGACCGCGCCGTAGTAGCGCTCGAGCACGTAGTCGGCTCGCTGCTTGTCTAGCTCGTTGTTGGAAACCAGTCCGCCCAAGTCGAACAACGGGCTGTTGAAGCCGGCGTAGTCCCAATCGATGAGCCACAGCCGCGTCCCGTCGTCGATGAAATTCGCCGCCAACAGGTCGTTGTGACCGAAGACAACTTCGATTTCGCCCACCTCGCGCTCGAGACGCGTGGCCTTGTCGAGCAAGCTCGGCAAGGAGGCGGCATGGCGGCTGCCCTGTGCCGCCAACTCGACGGCGTAGCCGCGGATAACCTGGAACACCCAGAACATGAGCGCCGGCCCGCGCAGAAACTTGGGCAGCTCGCGATGACAGCGCCGCACCAGCTCGACGATGCGCGGCAGAAGCGCCGCCTCGCGCACCCGCGCGGACGTGAGCGCGTGGCCGTCGATATAGCGCATCACCAGCGCGCCGGGCTGGGCGTACACGACCTCCGGCGAGATCCCGGCGGCCGCCGCTGCGCGGCTCGCCGCCAACTCGTTGAAGCGCAAGATGCCGTGCACCGGGATATCTTCGCCTAAGCGCACGACGAAGCGCGCGCCGCCGTCTTCGACCACGTAATTCTTGTTGGTCATGCCGCCCGCCAAGGGCGCGGGACTCACCGGTCCCGACCAGCAGGCCAGCGCGGCGACGCGTTGTTCGGGCGTAGCGGTCATTGCAGGTGCCGGGACGAAGTAGCGCGCATCATAGCGCACGCCGCTTGCTGCGGCACGCGGCAGCCGCAGACGCCGTGGTGCAGGATCGCGCCGGGCCGACCCACCCGTGCCGTGGTACTCTTTTGCCTTTAGGCAGCTTTTCCGTGGAGGGATCATGCTGGTAAAGAAAGTGGCGGAGCGTGATTGGTCGGCCGCCGGCTACGAAGGCGCCGAGCGTGGCGTGTTGCGCGTCTCGCCCGCCGGCGGGCGCACCGCGATCGTGCGCTTGAAGCGGGGCGCCCAAGGCCCGCGCCATCGGCACGGCGCCGGCGAGGATGTATTGGTGCTGTCTGGCAAGGTCAAGATCGACGGGCAGGTGCTGGACGTCGGCGACTACTTGTATGCCGAAGCCGGCGAAGAACATGAGCTGACGGCGCTCGAGGACTCGGTGATCTATGTCTCGACCGACAAGCCCATCATCGTTCTCTAGCCGCGAATAGCGTGGCCGCGCCCTCGGGCCCCGCATCGCTCGCCGCGGCGAGGCCGAGGTTGCCGCCTCGGCGCTCCTGGCTGGAGCGGCTGCAAGACAATCGCAACGCGCTCGGGCTCGCCTTCATGCTGCCCGCGGCGGCGATCCTGTTGCTGTTCTTGACCTATCCGCTCGGCTTGGGTGTGTGGCTCGGCCTGACCGACGCCACCGTCGGTAAGCTGGGCGAGTACGTGGGGCTCGCAAACTACATTTCCATCGCGCAAGACCAGGTATTTTGGCTTTCGGTCTTCAACACGTTTCTCTACACCATCGTCGCGAGCGTCATCAAGTTCGGTCTCGGCCTGTGGCTCGCTCTATTGCTCAATCAGCATCTGCCGTTCAAGGCGTTCTTGCGCGCCATCGTGCTGCTGCCCTGGATCGTGCCGACCGTGTTGTCGGCGATCGCGTTCTGGTGGATCTACGACAGTCAGTTCTCCATCATTTCGTGGACGCTGAAGAAGGCCGGCC
>CAZILI010000247.1:0-6327 GCA_964539965.1 uncultured Burkholderiales bacterium
TGCGCCGCCCACATCTGATGCTGGCCCACGTCCGATGTAACGAAGGCGCGGCCTTGGGTGACTTGGTAGAGCTTTTCCAGCACGAACTGCGGCTTGATGATCGCACTGGCGCGGTCGTAGCGCAGACAGTCGCGTTCGCGCCATTGGTCGATCTGGCGCCACCAAGCGGCGAGCGCATCGGCGTCGGGCTTATCGCGGCTCGCGTGCAGCAAGCGCATCATTTCTTCCACCACGTCCTTGATGTTGCCGACGATGGGCACGTCGACCTTCACGCGCTTGGAGATCGAAGACGGGTCGATGTCGATGTGAATGATGCGGCGTCCCGGCTGATAGAAATGCTTCGGATTGCCGATGACGCGATCGTCGAAGCGTGCGCCCACCGCCAGCAGCACGTCACAGTCCTGCATCGCCATGTTGGCCTCAAAGGTGCCGTGCATACCCAGCATGCCGACGAATTGCTTGTCGTTGGCCGGATAGCCGCCCAAGCCCATGAGCGTGTTGGTGCACGGCGAACCGAGCATGCGCACCAGTTGCGTAAGCTCCTGGGCGGCATTTCCCAGGATGACGCCACCGCCGGTGTACACCATCGGCCGCTTGGCTTCCAACAGCATGTGAACGGCCTTCTTGATCTGGCCGGCGTGCCCCTTGATGACGGGATTGTAGGAGCGCAGGCTCACGGAATCCGGGTAGTGGAACTCGCAGCTGTGCATGCTTACGTCTTTGGGGATATCGACCAGCACCGGTCCCGGGCGGCCCGAAGTCGCGATGTAGAACGCCTTCTTCATCGCGGCGGCCAGCTCGTGAACGTCTTTGACTAGGATGTTGTGTTTCACACACGGGCGGGTAATGCCGACCGCGTCGACCTCCTGGAAGGCATCCAACCCGATCGCCGGCGTGGGGACCTGCCCGCTGACGATGACCAGCGGGATCGAATCCATGTAGGCGGTCGCGATGCCCGTAACGGCATTGGTCACGCCGGGGCCGGAAGTAACCAAGGACACGCCCGGCTTGCCGGTGGCACGCGCATAGCCGTCGGCCGCGTGCACCGCGGCTTGCTCGTGGCGCACCAGCACGTGCTTCACTTTGTCTTGCTTGAACAGCTCGTCGTAGATGAACAGCACGGCCCCACCCGGATAGCCGAACACGTACTCTACCCCCTCCTCCTGGAGGCAGCGGATGGCAATCTCCGCGCCGGTCATGGTGGCTTTCTGGGTGCTCGCGAGGGGGACGTTCAGTCTATCGTTCATGGCAGGCTCGCTATCGGGTGCCTAAAGTCGCTAAATCTTTGTTTTTTTGAATTGGCAAACCGTCAACATTAACGGGAAGGCAGTTGTCGGTCAAGCCGGCCAAGGCCGGGATCGTTGGCGTTCAGCATGTCTGCAAAGGCCGGGGCAGTTTGCTAACATGGCGACCGGCAAGGGAAAAGCTACCGGGTCGAGAAGAGGCGCTCCCCTGCCCCAGCCCTAGGGGGAACACTCTGGCATCCCGGCAGGAACTTTCGGACTTCTTGGCCCAGGTCGAGCGGCGCGCCTATAAGCAAGCCCTTTTCGCCGTCCGCGACGGCGAGGTGGCGCTCGATTTGGTGCAAGACGCCATGCTCAAGCTTACTGAGAAGTACAGCGGTAAACCGGCCCAGGAGTTCCCCATGCTGTTCCAGCGGATCCTGCAGAACGCCACCCGGGACTATTTTCGCCGCCAGAAGGTACGCTCGCTGTGGAGCACGCTCTTGTCCTCGCTCGGCGCGGGCAAAGATGACGACGACGAGCGTGATCCGCTGGACACTTTAGAGGTAGAATCCAACGACGGCGTAGGCGCAACACCGCAACGGCAGTTGGAGCAAAAACAGGTGCTTACCGTGATCGATGCCGCCATTCAGAAACTTCCCGCCCGTCAACGCGAAGCCTTCTTGCTGCGTTACTGGGAGGAATTGGACGTCGCGGAAACCGCGCAGGCGATGGGCTGCTCCGAAGGTAGCGTAAAGACCCACTGCTCGCGCGCGGTCCAAGCCCTCTCCGCGGCGCTCAAGGCCAAAGGCATCACGCTATGAACGAGCAGGAGTTCGGACGTAACCTCTCCCAGCAATTGAACCGCGCCACGCAAGAGCTGGACGCGGACACGCTGGCGCGTCTGCGCGCGGCGCGCGAGCGAGCGCTCGAGCGCTATCGCGCCCCCGCCACTGCGTTGGCGCACGCCCCGGCCGGCGACGGTGTCGGCCGCCTGGGAGAGTATTTCACGCAGCGTCCGCGACTATTGTTCGGCGCCCTTGCGCTGGCGGCCTTGGCCATGGTGAGCGTTTTGCAGCTGCGCGAGGGGCGCGAGTCGCCGATCGACGCCGAGATCCTGGCGAGCGATCTCCCGCTGGATGCATTCACTCACCGAGATTTCGATCAATGGCTAAAAGACTCCTCGCACTGATCGCCGCCGTCGCCGTCACCGCCGTCCAGGCGCAAAGCTGGAACAGTCTCAATAGCGAACAAAAAGCCATCTTGTCGCCGCTAGGCACACAGTGGGACGCCCTCCCCCAAGCCGAGCGCGATCACCTACTGGAGGCGGCTAAGGCCTATCCCAACATGCCCGCCGCCGATCAGGAGCGCTTCCGCTCGCGCCTGCCGGAGTGGAGCAAGATGGACCCCGAGGCGCGCGCGGCCGCGCGCAAGAACTTCGATCAGTACAAAAAGCTCACGCCCGAGCAGCGCGAGAAGCTGAAAGAAAAACTCAAGCAAGAGCAGCGCTAGGCGCGCAAGACTTGCGGCAATCCGATGCGGGCGCGGTGCCGGGCGTGCTGCGCCGCTTGGGGAGCCTCTTCTATGACGGCCTGATCCTTGCGGCGCTCGTGTTCGCCGCTGCGGGGCTGTTCATGATCGCGGTCGACTATCCGCATCGTCCTCATCTCAAGCCCGCGTTGCAAGCCCTCGTGCTGAGCGTGGTGGCGCTATATCTGGTGGGATTTTGGTGTGTCGGCGGCCAAACCGTCGGCATGAAGACTTGGCGCATGCGCTTGCAAACGCGAACCGGCCGGCCGGTAGGATTTCGCCTCGCGCTGGCTCGCTTCGTCTTGGCGGCAGTCGGACTCAGCTTGGGCGGCATCGCTATTTGGTGGGCATGGCTCGATCCGCAACGGCAGTTTCTACACGATCGCTTGCTCGGCACGCGCTTGGTGCGCGCCTAGCGGCGCTCAACGCGGAACAGCATCGCCATCGCCATGCTGAGGAACAACAAGCTCGGCAGGCTTGCGCTCACGACGGCGTTCCATTCGTTGAGCACGCCCAAGTTCATGAACAAACGATTCAGCAGCTGAAAGGCGAGCCCCAACATGATGCCGGTAAAGATTTTGGTGCTCAAGCCCGCCGAACGGATGTGGTGCACGCTGAAAGGCAGCGCCAGCAGCATCAGCACCAGCACGGCGAACGGGTGCAGCAGCTTGGACCATTGCGCGATCTCGTAGCGCAGGGTCGCCTGCTTGTTCTCGCGCAAGTGATCGATGTAGGTGAGCAAGCTCCAAATCGACATCTGCTCCGGCACCACCAACAGCACCGACAGAATGTCGGGCCGCACCACCGTCTCCCATTGCATGGTCTTTAGGCGATCGAGCGCGACCTCGCCGCGGTCGAAGCTGGTCTTGTGCACGTCGGTCAGCAGCCAGCGATTGCCGGATTGATAGTCGCCGCGCTGCGCGTTGGCGATGCTTTGCAGGCGATTGCCGCCGTCGAATTGATAGATGGTCAAATTGCGCAAACTGTTGTCGGGTAGCATTTCCTTGATGTTGACGAAAGCACGCCCGTCCTTCACCCACAGACCCGAGCGGAATTCCTGCGCCACCAGTGAATTCATCGATTGCAGCCGATGACGGTTGGCGATGCGATCGGTTTCCGGCGCGATCAGCTCGCCGAACAGCAAGTTCAACAGTCCTAGCACCAAGCCGATAATGACCAGCGAGCCGGCGATTGCTGCAAGCGACATGCCGGAAGCGCGCATGGCGGTCAGTTCGGACTGCGAGTTGAGCTGAGACAACGCGTACAACGTGCCGATCAGCGCCGCTACCGGCAACAACTCGTAGACGTGGCCGGGAAGATTGAGCCCGACGAACAAGAAAATGTTCAACAAGCGATAACTGCCCTTGCCGAGGTTGGGCAGTTGGAACACCAAGTCGAAGAATGCGTACAGCAGCAGCAGCGCGAGCAGCACCAGCCCCGTGGCGGCGAGCACTTCACGTGCGACGTAGCGATCGAGGATTCGGGTCACGCCGATAGTGTAGTGCTTTACTCTCGACGCCGCCTGCGCTAGTCACGGGGCGAAGGTGGCCGGAACAGAAGCGGCGAAAATCAAACCAGACAAGACGCCCGACCCCCCCTGTTTTCGCGCTGTGGTTAAATGCGGCATCGACAAGATTGCGATCAGACCCATGCCCGATATCTTGGTGCTGTACTACAGCCGCACCGGCGCGGTGAAAGAGTTGGCGCAACTGGTGGCGCGCGGCGTGGAACGCGTCGAAGGCGCGCGCGCTCGCGTGCGCACCGTGCCGCAAGTGTCGCCGGTGTGCGAGGCAGTCGCTCCCGAAGTACCGAGCGAAGGCGCGCCGTACGCGGAATTGCGTGATCTAGAGGAGTGCGTCGGCTTTGCCGTCGGTTCGCCGACACGCTTCGGCAATATGGCGGCGGCGATGAAGTACTTCTGGGACGGCACCGGCGAGTTGTGGCTATCGGGCAAGCTCGCCGGCAAACCGGTCGCACTGTTCACCTCGACCGGCACCTTGCACGGGGGGCAGGAAACGACCTTGTTGTCGATGATGATGCCGTTCCTGCATCACGGCATGCTGATCGTGGGACTGCCGTACACCGAGACCGGCTTGTCGCGCACCGATTCGGGCGGCACGCCGTACGGCGCAAGTCACTTCGCCGGCATCGGCAATGACAAGCGCATCACCGAGACGGAGAAGACCTTGGCGCTCGCCTTGGGCACGCGCCTGGCGAAGGTCGCGCTCAAGCTGGCGGGCGCGTAGGACTAACGGACTCGCGGTGCGTGGGACGCACCCTATGCGCGGGCAAATTCGGGGGGGGGCAGTGCCGTGTAGGGTGCGCCCTGCGCACCGGCTATCTTGCGGTCGCGATGTCGCGGCGGACGTCCAAGCCGTCACACCAAGCGTAGCGTCTGCAGACCGGAGAGTCGCTGAAATTGCGCACCGCGGTTTGGAGTTCTTGGGTCGCTTCGGCGTGTTCGGGATTTAGCTCCACCGCTTTGCGAAATGCCATCGCGGCGTCTTGCTGGCGCTTCAGCCGTGAGCAAGCCCTGCCCATGGCGAGCCAAGGCTCGGTGCGACTCGACTCGATATCGGACCACTTCCTCGCGAGATTCAACAGACCGCGCCAATCCCTCTCCTGTTCGAGCGCGGCGGCCTGCAAGAAGAACGGCTGACGGCGTGCATCCTGCTCCCAAAAGGCCTTGGCAGACGGCGCCGCGTCCGCACTCGCTTGCTCGTCGACAAGCTTCAGCACCCACTCTGAGGGCAAAACGAAATGGAAGTCTCCGCCCGAGGCGGCCTTGAACGCGAGTATGCCGATCAGGCGGCCCTCGGCGTCGTACAGCCCGCCGCCGCTCGCACCGGGATTGAAGCAAGCCGAGGTCTGCACGACCTGCCCCGATTCATAGGGATGCAGCCGCCGTACCTTACCCGCGCTTACGCTGAGCGGACCGCCGCTGGGATAGCCGACCGCGAACACCTCGTCGCCCAGGTGCACATCCCAGGTCGAGGTGTAGCGCGTGGTCGGCGCGTCCAGGCCAGCGACCAACACGACGCACAAGTCGAGTCCTTCGTCACGCGCGCCCATGCGACCGGCGAAGACGCGCTCCGCCTGCTCGACTCGGATCTCGCGTGCATAGCGCAACACATGGCAATTGGTGATGACTTTTTCGGGAGCGATGACCACCGCGGAGCCGATCGAGCGACTACCGTCCGCGCGCAGCGCCTGAATTTTGACTACGCTCGCCGCGACCTGCTCGGGAAGTTCAGAATCGCAAAGGACGACGACAGGGAAGCAAAGCGTGAGCAGAAACGAGAAGATGCGCGGCAATCTACTCTCCCAACCTTTGGATTACTGTTGACTCTTGTGTGGTGGTGAGACAGCCGCAGCATGGAGGAGCCGGCGGGGATTGTCAATGCTGTTTATGCGCGCAGTATTTTGCTGCGCTGCGCAAGAAAAATGGACGCCGACTACGCCGCCGGCGCCGCGCTATTACCAGGGGGTATATCGTGAAAGGCCGCATCCATATGCGGCCGTTCAATTGCTACTCGGGTGAGTAGCTAGATTTGCGGATGCGTCCGCTCGAGCT
>CAZILI010000248.1:0-987 GCA_964539965.1 uncultured Burkholderiales bacterium
TCGATCAACGGCATGCTCTATGTGCGCGGCAACGCCGGCGATTTCGACGCTTGGGACGCTATGGGCTGCAAGGGCTGGTCTTATGCCGAGGTCCTTCCCTACTTCAAGAAGAGCGAGCGCTACAGCGGCGGAGATGCGCACTACCGCGGTCGCGACGGCGCGATGGCCGTCGTCGACTATCAGGCTCATCTCAATCTCACGCATCGCTACATCGCGTCTGCACGGCAGATCGGCGTGCCGTTTACCGATGACTATAACGGCGCGGAGCAAGAAGGCGTGGGCTACTCTCAAATGACGCGCCTGGGCCGCTTTCGAGGCTCCACCGCCTTTGCCTTCTTGCGGTCAGCCCGCTCTCGTCCGAACCTACGCATCGAGACCGGCGCGCTGGTCACGCGCTTGCTGTTCGAAGGCAGGCGCTGCGTGGGTGTGACCTACCGCCGGCGTGGCCAAGATGTCACCGTGCGAGTGCGACGGGAGGTGATCCTTGCCGGCGGCGCAGTCAACTCGCCACAGTTGCTGCAACTGTCCGGTGTCGGACCGGGCGCGTTGCTTCGGTCGTTAGGCATTGCGCTGGTACACGAGGCGCCGGACGTCGGAAGTAACCTCATCGATCACTACTACGCCGGGGTATCGGCACGGGTCAAAGGCGAGTTGTCCATCAACGATCTAGCGCGCGGCTGGCGGTTACTGCGCGAGGTATTCCGCTTCCTGGCGCGTGGTGAAGGCGCGCTCACCTACGGCGTCACCTCCGCCTCGCTATTCATGCGCAGCCGCGCCGAATTGAGCCGGCCGGACTTGCAGATTCTGTTTACCCCGGCCAGCTACAACCGAGCGCGCTTGGGCGATTTGGAGAGCGAACCCGGTATGACGGCCGTGGTTTGCGTGGCGCAGCCGGAGAGCCGCGGGGTCGTGTGTATCCGTTCGCCAGATCCCGCTGAGCCGCCGTTGATCCAACCCAACTACTTATCGGCTCCTAACGATGTGCAT
>CAZILI010000248.1:997-6307 GCA_964539965.1 uncultured Burkholderiales bacterium
GCGCTGGTTGCGGGCGTGCGCCGCGTACGCGAAATCTTTACCGCGCCCGCCATGGCTGAGTGCCTCGTGCGAGAAACCTATCCCGGGCCGCAGGCTAGCACCGATGAAGCCATCGCCGACGCGCTGCGGCTTACCGGCACGACCGGTTATCACGCCGTGGGTACTTGCCGGATGGGCTCGGACTCACGCGCCGTGGTCGACCCGCAACTGCGCGTCGTCGGCGTAAGCGGCCTGCGAGTCGTGGATGCCTCGGTGATGCCGATGATTACTACCGGCAACACCAACGCGCCTACCGTGATGATCGCCGAGAAGGGAGCGGACCTCATTCTTGCCGCCGGTAGCGTAGGCTGAAGCTCATCACAAGTCCTGCCGCCTAGATGCCACCTACCGGGTTGGCTGAGTTTCTCAGCGGGGCCTGGCGCGCTTGGGCAACCAGACTATGTCACCTCATCGTGTGATTGCGCATCCGCGGCCGAACCTGCTCGGCGAATAGGGTCATCTGCCGTTCAAGATCGGCTCGGTCGAGAGACATGAACTCAAGCACCAAGTGCTCGACACCCGCACTGCTAAGGTCATCGATCTGGGCGGCAAGAGCGCCTGGCTCACCCGCCAGCACGTGCCCGCCGTGAAGCGGAGGCGGAGCAGTTTCTCCGCCGCGTAGCACGCGCACGTCGTGACGCAGCGTAATCGTGGGCGGCGTCAAGCGTCCGCGCGCCTGGCTCAGTCGCGCAAGCTCTGCACGCCCGGCTTCAATGTCGCTAACGCCGCGATTGATGGGATGCCATGACGTACCGATTGCCGCCGCGCGCCGTAGCGATGCCGCCCCGTGCCCCCCCACCCAGATCGGAGGATGGGGTTTCTGCACCGGCTTCGGTTCGAAGTGCAACCGATCGAATCGCGTGTACTTTCCCGCAAAAGCGGGGGCGGAGCGCGTCCACAGTTCCAGCATGGCGGCTAGGTACTCATCGGTCATCGCGCCGCGCTCTTCGAACGGCACGCCGAGCAAGGCGCTCTCTTCCGCCACCCACCCCGCGCCAATGCCAAGGATCATGCGGCCACCGCTGAGGGCGTCCAGCGAAGAGATCATCTTTGCCGTCACTACCGGGTTGCGGTAAGGCACGATCAGCACGGTGGTCCCCAGGCGAACTCGGCTAGTCGCGCCCGCGATTACCGACAAGGTGATGAGAGGGTCATAAATGCAAGCGCCGAAGCGCTCGACATATGCGTTCGGCACGATGACGTGATCACTGGCCCACACTGAGTCGTAGCTCAGTTGCTCGGCTAGCGCGGCGGTTCCGAGAATGATCTCAGCCCTCGCTAGATCACGGCAATTGGGAAGCCAGACGCCGAGTTGCATAATCGGTACGAGTCCTTACGACTCGGTGGCGAAAACGATGGTAGCGCCGGCGATTCTACCGAAGGCTGTCGGGATCGACATCCCCGCTACGCAGTGAATCCCGCCGCTTTGTGGGCGCCATCGCAGTACGGCTTGTTCTTTGACTGCCCGCAGCGGCAAAGATAGGTATCGGTCACCCGGTTTATGGTGCGCCCCGTGCCGCTGACAAGTTCGATGTTGCCGGTCAGCCGCAGCGGGCCGTTAGCCAACGGGCGGACGTCGACCGGACCGTTGCGCTGAGCAAGCGCTGAGCTGTCACGCGAGGCAGGTTCCCCTGTGGCGGCGAAGCCTGCATCGGTGTGACTGCCGTCGCAAAACGGCTTGTTCTGCGAGTGCCCACAACGGCATAGCGTGGCACGCGGCGTTTCTTGCGGCTGGCCGTTGATCAGCAGCTCCGCTTCGATCGCCAGCGGACCACTCTCACGGATGCGGACTGTATTGACAATTGGTGCTTCATTGGATGAAGCGGTTCCGTCGTTGCGAAAAACCTGAATGGCGCCCGACGGACAGGTTTGCGCGGTGCGAAAAACCGACTCCGGTGAGGCCGCGTCGGGATGAAGCCATTCGCCCTGTACGTTTGGCACATAGACATTCGGGTAGCTCAACACGCAGTTGCGCGCATGTATACAGCGCGTCGCGTCGAAGCGGATCGTGACTGTCTTGCCCTTAACGGTCTCAATGCCCATCGCTTCCTCCTCGGTTTGAGTGATAACCAACTATTCAGGTAGATTGCTATCGACCTAACGACGGTGCGAGGCGACCTCTCGTGCGCCGCCCAACCGAAGCCGCTGCGGCAATTTCGGAGGCGGGGCTACAGACACAGCTTCCTCGACAGTCGCGGTGCGCTCAGTCTTCCAGCGCTGGGCGCTGTCACCGAGATCGGCAGCGTGCTTCTCCAGAGACTGCGTGCGCTCGGTGGTTTGGCGAGCGAGTTCGGCATTCTTCTCGGTTATGAGCGAAACCTGCTGGATAGCGCTACGAACATCCGAGATCCTCTCGCTTTGCTCCTTGGCCGCTGTAGCGATCTCCGCAAATTGAGAGGAAACCTCTTGCACGGCCTGCACCGTGCGACTCATGGCCGCGCTTGCATTCGCGCTCAGCTCCGCGCCGCGCCCTATGATTGCGGTCGCGTCGGCCACCAGCCCCTTAATCCGCTTGGCTGAGTCCGCGCTGCGCTGCGCCAGATGCCGCACTTCGGCCGCCACCACCGCAAAGCCCTTGCCGTGAGACCCGGCGCGAGCGGCTTCCACCGCCGCGTTCAAAGAGAGAATGTTGGTCTGAAACGCGATCGCGTCGATCATGGCGGAAATCTCCGCGATCTGCGACGAACTCGCCAACAGCTCCTCCATTGTCCTCTGAATATGTGCAATCAACTCAGCGTATTCACGTGTCGAGCGCCCAGCCTGATCCGCCAGATCCTTCGCACCGTAGGCACGGTCGGCGGTGTGCCTCGCACCTTGGGTCACCGTATCCATGGTGGCGGAGATCTCTTCGACCGATGCGGCCTGTTGATTCGTCCTACTGGCGAAATCGAGGCTTCCTACGGCGATCGCCCGGCTCGCCGCAATCATCGCTTGCGTCCGCCCCTTTACGCTATCGGCAATCTTTGCCAGCCCATCTTTCATTTCGGCGAGCGCGCTCATCAGCCTACCGATCTCATCCCCTGCATCGTCGGATATAGTCATGGTCAAATCGCCTTTACTCACACGTTGAGCGACTTCGACGGCGCGCTCCAGTCTACGGGAAACGACTCGCGACGCCGCGAAGTACAGCAGCCCCGCCAGGATCAACCCGCTGATCACCGCGGCAACGACCAAATGCCACGCCAGTCTACGGCTTGGCGCAGAGAATTCGGCAAGGTCGACTTCGCCGCAAATAATCCAGTGCCACGGCGCATAGGACGAGAACGCGAGTACTTTCTCGTTGCGAGAGACCGCGTCGCGGTAGCGGATCACGCCTTGCTTGCGCTCGATCATCTGCGCGGCCAACGAGCTTGCGTCGCCGGGATCACCTAGATCCGGATGCGAGACGCCAACCCGGCTCGCGTCTGGATGGGCCAGGACCTTGCCGAAAAAATCGCCAGGCTCCGCGCTGAGGATGAAATAGCGGCCCTTGTCGCCTAGACGTGTTCCCACTGTGGCACTCTGCAGCGCCTTGATTTCGCCGGTGACGTCCATACCGGCCCCCGTGACCCCGATGACCGCTCCAGAGCGGTCTCGCATGAGTCGGAATGCGCCGCTCAGATAGCGATCGAAGCGACGATGCACAGCGGCGAACTCTTCATTGTTGATCAGATGCCGATAGGTGTCGTCGTGCGGCAGTGGAATGCCGACCGCTCGGCTATCCGTCTGGCTTGCGGATAGAGGTCGCTACGCGGATGAAATCCTCGCCTTCGCGCACGCTGATGCCGACCGTGATCTTCGACTTGGCGACGAAGGCATCGATCAGGTCGTTGTTGCCGGTGAGCACGACATCGTCGGCCTTTAGCGCCGGAGCGCGCCGCGCGCCGACTTGTATGCGATTGTCGACGTCGATGGAGAAACTCTGCGGCAGTCGACTGAAGAAGGCGTCGACCACGTCGGCTGCGGCAGCCTTGAAACTGCGGTCCGTTCCCTCGGTAAACTTCGCGATCGAGTCGACGCCGCTTGTGAGGATGCCCAATCCTTGCTCTTGGAGGCTCTGGCTCGAGATACGCATCACGTAAAGCGTAAGCCCCAGCAGAATGAGTACCAGGAAAGCTAAACCCAGAACGGAAAACTTCAGGACTATGGGAAAGTTCGCTAGCCTGTCTCTCATGGAACCGTCTCCGGATAGCCTCCGGTCAGCCTGAAATTATCGCATGGATCGCCCTGACCGGGCGCCAGCCACGCAACCGTCTCTAGTGATCGGACGGCCGTCTCCGGCGGTGACGCGCTGGGCTATCGAAGTGAGATGCGGAAGGAGAGTAGGCGACATGAAGAGCAAGCTCGCGCGGCCATCTCATGATATTCTCACGGCCTCAGACAGGGACGACACCTATCGCGGAAGGAGATCTAGCCATGGCACAAGTGATTCCCGCCCAATTTCTCGATCTGTTTCAGAAGCCGACCTTTGCCCACCTCGCGACACTGATGCCGGACGGGCGTCCGCAGGTGACGCCGGTATGGTGCGATTTCGACGGCCAGTACGTAATGGTCAATACGGCCGCAGGTCGTCAGAAGGACAAGAACCTGCAACGCGACGCCCGCGTCGCGCTTTCGATCCAAGACCCCGCCAATCCGTATCGATATCTCGAAGTGCGCGGCCGCGTAGCGGAACGAACGCTCACGGGCGCCGACGAGCACATCGATAGAATGGCCAAGAAGTATCTCGGCAAAGATAGCTACCCGTTTCGCCGCCCGGGCGAAGTGCGTGTGCTGTACAAAGTCGCGCCCGAGCACGTAACAAGCATGTCCTAGGCGCTTTGCCCGGGTAGAGGCAAAGGGCTCGAGTGCGGCTGGTGTGGTACGCCTACTTGATAGGTGGTACCGAGAGCCGCGCACGCCGCCCTACCACGCTGTGACCGTTTCGCTTGCGGGCGCGCCGGATGCACTTCGGTTGCGTATCGAGCGCGCAGACGAGGCGCCCGCGAACCGGTGGGAGCACTGGTTCGTCAACGCCAGTTCGTTACTGGGCGAGATCCACAGCACGATCGCGTCGATCGTTCATCCTCTGCTAATGGCCCAGCAGCAACTGAAAATCGAGCACATCATCGGCGATACACTGCTCCCGCTGCATGCGCGCCTGGCCAAAGTCGCCGACTATGTCAGCGGGACCGCTCACGTCGACCTCGCCGGCGAAGCCGCCGCGTGGGTCGTCCAAGAGGTCCTGGGCGCCACCTGGCCCGCCGCTGTCTCCGAGTCGGGGAGCGACAGCAAGACGAGGGGCGCGGCGAC
>CAZILI010000249.1:0-6297 GCA_964539965.1 uncultured Burkholderiales bacterium
CGATCAAGAACCCCTTCAGCTTGACGCCAGAGAATCCTGAGCTGCTAGAGGGCCTGCCGCTCATCGTTGTGGTCATCGACGAGCTCGCCGATCTCATGATGGTGGTGGGCAAGAAGATCGAGGATTTGATCGCGCGCCTCGCGCAAAAGGCGCGCGCCTCCGGTATTCATCTCCTGCTCGCCACGCAACGGCCGTCGGTCGACGTGATCACCGGCCTCATCAAGGCCAACATCCCGACCCGCATCGCATTTCAGGTCTCCAGCAAGGTCGACTCGCGCACCATTCTCGACCAGATGGGCGCCGAAGCGTTGCTGGGGCAAGGAGACATGCTGTACCTGCCGCCCGGCGCGGGCTATCCGCAGCGGGTGCACGGAGCCTTCGTGGCCGATCAAGAGGTTCATAAGGTGGTCGAGCACTTGAAGGAGCAGGGCGAGCCGGCCTACGTCGAGGGCATACTGGAGGGCGAAGCCGACGGCGCAGAACTGGAGGTCGGTGGCGACAGCGACGGGGAGGCGGATCCGCTATACGACGAGGCGGTGGCGATCGTGCTGAAAACGCGACGGGCATCGATTTCGCTAGTGCAGCGGCATCTGCGCATCGGTTACAACCGTGCCGCGCGATTGATCGAGCAGATGGAGCGCGCCGGCATGGTGTCTCCCATGCAGAGCAACGGCAACCGCGACATTCTGGTGCCGGCCGGCCCCGAGCGCTGACAACGCGCGGATCGCGCCGCGCGTTGTTCGTCTCATCGCAACGACAATCGAAGGGTTTTTCTACCATGGGCGCAAGATCCCTAATCGCGTTGGTGCTGTGGTTCTTGGCGACAGGAGTGGTGCGCGCGGGCGGCGTCGATCAGCTCAAGGCGTTCATCGAAGGCGCCAAGTCGGTGCGCGCCGCCTTCACTCAGATCGTCAGCGACAAGACCGGCAAGGTGGTAAGCCAAGCCAGCGGGACGATGCAGTTCTCGCGGCCGGGGCGTTTTCGCTGGGAGTACGCCAAGCCCTATCAACAGCTCATCGTCGGCGATGGCCAGCGGCTGTGGATCTGGGATAGCGATCTCAACCAGGTGACGGCGAAGAAGCTGAGCGAGGCGCTCGGCTCGAGTCCGGCGGCGCTGCTCGCCGGCAGCAATGAGATCGAGAAGAGCTTTACTTTGATCGACGCAGGCAGCGCAAACGGCATCGACTGGCTGCGTGCGTTGCCCAAGGACAAGGAGTCGACCTTCGAGAGCATCCGCATGGGCTTCGCAGACGGGAGTCTCACCCGCATGGAACTCGCCGACAACTTTGGACAAACCACGGTAATCGATTTTTCCAAGCTCGAGCGCAACCCCAAGCTCGCGCCGGAGTCGTTCAAGTTCGTGCCTCCGCCGGGCGCCGATGTCATCGGCGAGGAGCGCTAGGAAACTGCCGTTCGCTATCAAGGCCAGATCTTCGCATGACCGAACTGCCCGCCCCCTATGTTCCGCTTGCGGAGTCGTTGCGCCCGAAACGGTTGGAGGACGTGATTGGCCAAGCGCACTTGCTCGGGCCGGGCAAGCCGCTACGCGTCGCGTTCGAATCGAAAAGGCTGCACTCCATGAGGTTGGGGGGGCCGCCGGGTGTGGGAAAGACCACCTTGGCGCGTCTGCTGGCGCAGGCGGTCGAGGCCGACTTCATCGCGTTGTCTGCGGTGCTCTCAGGGGTAAAGGACATCCGCGAGGCGATCGAGAAAGCGCAGTTGAATCTCGAGCAATTCGGGCGCCAAACCATCTTGTTCGTCGATGAAGTGCATCGCTTCAACAAGGCGCAGCAGGACGCGTTTCTGCCGCACGTGGAGCGCGGGCTGATCACCTTCATCGGGGCGACGACAGAGAATCCTTCCTTCGAAGTCAACAGCGCGCTCCTTTCGCGCGCCGCGGTGTACGTGCTACATAGCCTCGCTGAGGATGAACTCGCTCAGTTGCTCGAGCGTGCCGAGCGCAATGTATTGGCTCAGTCACCTGTGGACGCTGAAGCCAAGGCGCTCATGATCTCTTATGCCGACGGCGATGCGCGACGCTTGCTAAATCTCATTGAGCAAGTCAAGACGGCGGCAGACAACGCCAAAGCGACGAAGGTCGACGCCGCTCTCGTGCACGATGCACTCACGCGGGCGGGGCGTCGCTTCGACAAGGGAGGCGATCAGTTCTACGACCAAATCTCGGCGCTGCACAAGAGCGTACGCGGCTCCCATCCCGATGCCGCGTTGTACTGGCTGGTCCGCATGCTGGACGGCGGTGCCGATCCGCTCTACGTCGGCCGGCGCGTGATACGCATGGCGAGTGAAGACATCGGGCTCGCCGATCCGCGCGCGCTCGGCCTGGCGCTGGACGCGGTGGCCACCTACGAGCGGTTGGGCACGCCCGAAGGGGAACTCGCGCTGGCGCAAGCCGTGATCTATCTCGCGTGTGCGCCGAAGAGTAACGCCGCCTACCTTGCGTATAATGAAGCGCGCGCTTTTGTGTCGAGCGACAAGTCACGGCCGGTACCCGAGCATCTGCGCAACGCCCCCACTCGACTGATGAAGAACCTGGGGTACGGTAGAGACTATCGGTACGCGCACGATGAGGCCCAAGGCTACGCGGCGGGCGAGAATTATTTTCCGCACGGCATGCCGGCGGTGCACTGGTACGAGCCGACCGATCGAGGCCTGGAGGCAAGGATCAAAGACAAGCTCGCTCACCTGCGCGAACTCGACGCGCAAGCGCGCAAACCCTAGCGACTTCCCGGGGGTATATGCCTGGAAGCGTTGTGTGGATGCGGCGTCTGGCCGCATACCCAATACAGTAACGAGGCGGCTCATGCTGGACGTACAACTGTTGCGCACACAACTCGACGAAGTTGCAACGCGGCTTGCCACCCGCGGCTTTAAACTCGACGGCGAAGCGTTTCGTGCGCTGGAGTCGCGGCGCAAGGCAGTGCAGAGCCGCACGCAGGAATTGCAAGCCAAGCGCAATCAGTCTTCAAAGGTCATCGGTCAAGCGAAAGCCAAAGGCGAAGACGCGAGCGGCCTCATGGCCGAAGTGGCCAGTTTGGGTGAGGAATTGAAAGCGGGGGAGACGGAGCTCGCGGCGATCCAAACCGAGCTCGAGGACTTGCTGCTCGGCATGCCCAATCTGCCTCACCCTAGCGTACCGGTCGGTCAATCGGAAAAAGACAACGCCTTGATGAGGCGCGTCGGCGAGCCGCGCCGATTCGAGTTTGCGCCGAAGGATCACGTCGATCTAGGTGCGGGACTAAAACAGCTGGATTTCGAACTGGCCGCCAAGATCAGTGGCGCGCGCTTTGTGCTCATGCGCGGCCAACTGGCAAGGTTACATCGCGCTATCGCGCAGTTCATGCTCGACTTGCACACACAACAGCATGGCTACACGGAAGTATACGCACCCTACTTAGTCAATGCCGATAGCATGCGCGGCACCGGTCAGTTGCCGAAGTTCGAGGCGGATTCCTTCAGCGTGCCGCGCCCCGATGCGGACAAGCTGTACCTTATTCCGACCGCAGAAGTGCCCGTCACCAACATCGTGCGCAATGAAATCGTACCGCTGGAGCAACTACCGCTTAAGTTCGTCTGCCACACACCGTGCTTTCGCTCCGAGGCGGGCGCGTATGGCAAGGACACGCGTGGCATGATCCGTCAACATCAGTTCGACAAGGTTGAGTTGGTGCAAATCGTGCGACCGGAGAAGTCCTACGAGAGCCTCGAGCAGCTCACCGCGCACGCCGAAGCGGTGTTGCAGCGTCTGGAACTTCCGTACCGTGTCATGGCGCTTTGTACGGGAGACATCGGCGCCGCCTCGGCGAAGACGTACGATCTGGAAGTTTGGCTGCCGGCGCAAAACGCGTATCGCGAGATCTCTTCGTGCAGCAACTTTGAATCGTTTCAGGCGCGGCGCATGCAAGCGCGCTATCGCAACGAGAAGGGGAAACCCGAGTTGGTGCATACGCTCAACGGCTCGGGGCTGGCGGTGGGGCGCACCCTGGTGGCGATCATGGAGAACTACCAAAATCCCGACGGCAGCATTGCAGTTCCCGGTGCGCTCAAGCCCTATCTAGGCGGCAGCGAGCGCATTTCGGCAGGCGGCTAAGCTCGCCCGCATGCAGCGCTACTTTGCGCTGATCGTCGCGGCGGGAGTCGGCTCGCGGCTGGGCGGCGACACGCCCAAGCAGTATCTCAGCTTGGCGGGAAAGCGCATGCTGGATCACTCGGTCGACCTGTTTCTCGCAAGTGAGCGCATCGCGCGTGTATTCGTCGCGGTCGCCGCCGAGGATATGCGCTGGCGGGATTCCCCCTGGGCGGCGGCGGCGAAGGTGCGTACGTTACTTTGCGGAGGGGCCAGCCGCGCCGAATCGGTGAGAAACGCTCTCGAGCGGATGAGCGCCGAGGCGGGTGAGCCAGACTGGATACTGGTGCACGACGCAGCGCGACCTTGTCTCACGGCGCCCCAACTGGACGCGCTCATCAGTGGCGTCGGCGAGGACGCGATCGGCGGTTTGCTCGCGCTGCCGCTGGCGGACACGCTCAAGCGAGCCGACGGCCAAACACGCGCGATGGCGACCGAGCCGCGCGAAGGCCTGTGGTGCGCCCAGACGCCGCAGATGTTTCGTTACGGACGACTGCGCCGCGCGCTGCGCGAAGCCGACCTGGGCCTGGTGACCGATGAAGCCAGTGCGATCGAGCAGGCCGGTTTGCGACCGAAGCTGATCCGCGGTGATCCGCGCAACCTCAAGGTCACGTTTGCCGAAGACTTGGCGCTCGCCGAGTGCATATTGACCGCGCGGAGGAACTGAGCGTGCGCATCGGACAAGGTTTCGACGTGCACGCTTTCGCCGACGAGCGCAGCCTCGTCATCGGGGGCGTCGCCATCCCCCATAGCCGCGGCCTGCTGGGCCACTCCGACGCCGATGTTCTGCTGCATGCGGTGTGCGACGCCCTGTTGGGTGCGGCGGGTTTGGGCGACATCGGCCGACTGTATCCGGACAACGATCCCGCCTACGTGGGTATCGACAGCCGCAAGCTACTGCGCGAGACCGCTCAGCGGATCACCGAACGCGGCTATCGGGTCGTCAATGTCGATGCAACGGTGCTGGCGCAAGCGCCGCGCCTGGCGCCGTACATGGATCGGATGGCGGAGAACATCGCCGCCGACCTGGGTGTCTCACGCGGCCGCGTGAACGTCAAAGCGACGACTACGGAGCGGCTGGGATTCCTCGGGCGGGAGGAGGGGATCGCCGCTCAGGCGGTGGTTCTTTTGGACTTGGTCGAAGCGGTCGACACGTGATCGGGTGTCGATGGATAGCCGTCTTCGGTCACGTGCGACAGGCGGCTCACCAGGTTACGTAAGAAAATCTTGGTGAACTGCAGTTGACAGCCCTCGGACATCAGTTCCATTTGCGGGGCGTGTAGCTTAAGCGCTTGCACGTCGTCCATCGCCGTGATGGTAGTGGTGCGCTCCTTGCTCGTCGGGTTGAGCAGTGCCATCTCGCCAAAACAATCCCCCGCCTTGAGTGCATTCACCAACCGGCTGCTCTTGGTCACCTTGACCTTGCCCTTGACGATCACATAGAAAGCCTGGTCGATATCCCCCTCGCGTAGCATGCTGTCATTGCGCTTGCATGAGATCCACTCGGCGTTGCGCGCTACTTCGCGCAGGTCTTGCTCCTTGAAGAACTTGAAAAAAGACAGGTCGCGCATCATGCCGACTTTCTCGGCCGTGTTGAGCTCGTTGAGTACTTGCTCCCAGTCTTTGAGGCTGTCGGCCAAATCGCGCGAGAAGTCGTACCACGTGGCGTAACGCTCCGCCTGATCCTTGTGCATCGCCTTTTCGACGATTTTCACCAGCCGGTCCGGCACGTCGCCCCGATGGTCGGTCACGGGCGTGGCCGGCTCGTTCAGAATCTTGTTGAGCATGGCGGGGAAACTGGTCGCCGTGAAGGGCAGGCGGCCGGTCAATAGCTCATACAACACCACACCCATCGAGTAGATATCGCCCTGTGCGGTCGGCGTCTCCTCGTTGATTTGCTCTGGGGACATGTAGGCTGGCGAGCCGAGAAAGCCCTGCACTTGAGTCTGCTGGGTCGAGGAGATGTGGGCAGTGCCGAAATCGCTGATCTTGATGTCTTCCTGCTCGCTCAACAGGATGTTCGCCGGCTTGATGTCGCGGTGTATGACCCCGTTCTGGTAGGCGTAGTCGAGCGCGCGGCAACACTTGAAGATCAGCATGGCCACTTTGCGAATCGGCAGCAGATTACCTTCAACGCAGTATTGCTTGAGGCT
>CAZILI010000250.1:0-6279 GCA_964539965.1 uncultured Burkholderiales bacterium
GCTGGCGACGCCACCCGCCGCCACGCCACAGCTGTCCCGTGGCGCGGCAGCGGGCCTTACCGGTTCATCCTCTGGGGATGGCCGGAAGAGGCCATTCTCATGAGGCGAGAAACCGAATAGAGTATCCGTGCACAACAAGAACACCGAATCCTATCGACCCCGCACCGCGGGGGAACACTCAGCCGATAGCAAAGTAACGAGCTTGCCGTGGATGCCAATCGCGCCGCGGTTGGCAATGGGTACGCACCGCTTCGAGGGGAGGGAACATGGCACCGACACGCCGTCGATTTCTTGAAAGCGCGTCGGCCTTAAGCGCCGCTTCATTGTTGGGATACGCGCGGATGGCAGCCGCCGAGCCGCCACCGGAGGTCACTGGCATCCGCATCCTGTATGCCCCCGCGCTCTGCTTTGCACCGGAATTTCTGGCGGAAGAGTTCCTCAAAATGGAGGGTTTTTCTGCCGTCGAGTACGTGCCGATGCACTACGGCACCGATGCGCCTTCGCTCATCAGTGCACTCGCCGAGGGCGTGGCGGATGTTGCAACCGAGTCCGCCACGAGCTATTTGCCGGTCATCGACGCCGGTAAGGCGGTAAAGGTGCTCAGCGGAATTCACGCCGGCTGCCTGGAGCTGTTCGGTAACGACCGCGTGCGCTCTATCCGCGAACTCAGGGGCAAATCCGTGGTGATCATCGAGTCGGGTGCCCCGGACCATCTCTTCGTTGCCGCGCTGCTCGCGTACGTAGGTATCGACCCCCGAAAAGAAGTGAAATGGGTTGCCAAGAAGAATTACTCTGAGATGGTGAGCACCTTTGCGAAAGGTGAAGCGGACGCGATTCTCGCCTTTCCGCCCATGCCGCAGGAACTGCGCCGAATGAATCTCGGGCACGTCATTTTGGATGCCACGCAAGACCGGCCATGGTCACAGTACTTCTGTTGCATGTTTGCCGGCCGCACCGAGTTCGTGAACAAGCACCCGATCGCCACGAAACGCGCGCTGCGCGCAATCTTGAAAGCGACCGATCTCTGCGCGCAGGATCCCGAGCGTGCGGCGCGGTTGGTCGTGGCCAAGAAATTCGACTCGCGCTACGACTTGACGCTGGAGGTCCTGAGAGGGCTGCCCTACCGCCGCTGGCGAGAGGCGGACCCGGAGGATACGCTGCGCTTTCTCGCCCTACGCCTACATGAAGTCGGCATGATCAAGACCTCGCCGCAGAAGGCTCATCGCCCAAGGCACCGACTGGCGCTTCTTGAACGAACTCAAGAAGGAATTGAAGGCGTGAGCGCGCTGCGTTCAAGACGCTTCGAGCACACCTCGCGGCTAGGCGAGCCAGTCCAACGCTTTCAGACCCGGCACGCGGGAGAATTCACCAATGTTGGCGGTCGCAACCCGAGCGCCGATGCTCACAGCATGCGCGGCGATCAGCAGATCGTTGTTGCCGATGGGCCGGCCGGAACGTTCGAGCGCGGTCCGGATCGATCCATAGGCGGCAGCCGCGGCGACCGGATAGTCCAGCAACTCGAAGCGAGAAAGAAATTCTTCCAGGGCGATCGCGTTCTCGCCCTTCTTTGCGCTTTTGTCCACTCCGTAGCGCAGCTCACACGCGGTGATCGCAGACAGGCCGAACTCTCCAAACGAGCGCCCCGACAGCCTGCGCAATACCCGCTCGAAGCCTGGGCGGCGATTGATGAGATGGATACAGATGTCAGTGTCGAGCAAGGCGCGCATCAGAACTTGCGCGATTGTGCGGGCGGATTTTCCGCACGCTCGATCGGGCTTTGGAAGCCCTCCAACACGGCGAGCAGATCTTCGAAAACGTATCGCTTGGGCAGTAGGAGTATTCCGCTGCCTTGGCGCCGGACGACGACCTCATCTTCGTCGAAGCGGAACTCTTTCGGCAATCTCACCGCCTGGCTGTTGCCGTGCCGGAATATTTTCGCGGTTTTCATGTCCATCCGTGCGCTAATAGATACGGAGAGTATATACTCAAGGCCACAGGGGAGCAAACCGCCGCTCGTGGGCTGGTGGCGCCCGCTTGCTGCGCCGCTACTTGCCCTTATGTTAGGCATCGGCATCGCCCCGGCCTTCGCGCATCGATCGGCCAGGGAGGCGCGCCTACCCAGCATCGGCGCCGCGCCGGCGTTTACCTTGACCGACATCGAGGGCAAGAAGCTCTCGCTCGCCGATCTGCGTGGGCGCGTAGTGGCGCTCACGTTCATCTTTACGAGTTGCGCTGACACGTGTCCCGTGCTCACCGCGAAGTTGGTCGGCATACAGCGCAAGCTCAAGAGCGAAATGAAGCCCCAGGTTTTTTTCGCCGCGATAACGGTCGACCCCGAGCGCGACACGCCGGAGGCGCTGCGCCGCTACGCGCAGTCGCACGGCGCCGACCCCGCGCACTGGGCATTCTTGACCGGTTCGCCGGCCGAAATCAAAGAAGTGACGCAGCGCTACGGCATCTTTCACAAGAAGCAGCCGCAGGGCGAGGTCGACCACACGTTTCTCACTTCCCTCATTGACAAGCAGGGAACGCTTCGCGTGCAATACCTGGGCTGGCGCTTTCGGCCCGCGGAATTCACCGAGGACTTGCGCGCGCTGGTCAAGGAGGAAGCGCGTAAGTGATCGAATGGCTGCCGCGGCTGGTGGCGCGCATCCGCGCGTCGGTGCACGCCAAGCTGCTGGGCGCGTTCTTGGTGATCGTAGTGCTGCTGCTGGGCGCGGGGGCAGCGGCGTTGAGCGCGCTGGCCGAGGTGAATCGGCGCGCCGAGGACATGGTGCAGTTGCAGCGCAAGATCGCCGCCTATCGCCAGCTCAATCACGACACCATCGGCCAGCTGTACAACGTGTCGTCCTCGCTGGTTAAGTCTGAAACGCGCGCACTGGAGGCGACCTTGCGCCAGCTAAAGCAGTTCGGCTACGACTTAGACCGGCTGCAGTTTGTGGCTAAGGACGAAATCGAAGTCATGGCGCGGGTGCGCATCGACTACGAAGAATTCATCAAGGTGGTCACTCGAGTGATCGAGCTGATTCGCGACGGCAAAGCGGCCGAAGGCCGCGAGCTGCAACTCGCGCAGGCCACCCCGCTCGCCGATCGCTTGGAGCGCTTGACCAACGAACTGGTGAACAAGGCCGAGGCCGACATGGTCGCCAGCATCGAGGCGAGCCAAGCTGCGTACGGTAAATCGCAGCGCACCGTTATCGTCGTGGCCGTGGTGAGTGTCATCCTCGCTCTCCTGCTCGGCTACGCGATGTCATTGTCTCTCATCAATCCGGTCAAACAAATGGAAACGCGCATGAACGAAATCGCCGCGGGCGATTTCTCGAAACGGGTGGACGTGCCCAATCGCGACGAACTGGGCACGCTCGCCGCCAACTTAAATCGTATGAGCGACGAGCTGGGACGGCTGTACGGTCAACTAGAAGCGGCCAACCGCCACAAGTCGGAATTCTTGGCCAATATGTCGCACGAGCTGCGCACGCCGCTGAATGCGATCATTGGGTTTTCCGAAGTGCTGAAAGAGCGAATGTTCGGCGAGTTGAACGAGAAGCAAGCCGAGTACATGGAGGACATCCACGCCTCGGGCCATCACCTGTTGTCCTTGATCAACGATATTCTCGATCTGTCCAAGGTCGAGGCCGGCCGCATGGAGTTGGCGCTGTCGAAGTTCGACGTTCCGGCGGCGATTGAGAATGCGGTTACCTTAGTGAAAGAGCGCGCGCTGCGCCACTCACTGGCGCTGGAGGTCAAGCTGGACGAGCGGCTCAATTCGTTCGTCGGTGACGAGCGCAAGTTCAAGCAGATCTTGTTGAATCTGCTGTCGAATGCGGTCAAGTTCACGCCGGAGGGCGGCCGCATCGCGGTGACGGCCGAGCCCACCGAAGGCGGCGTGCAAGTGTCGGTGAGCGATACCGGCATCGGCATTGCGCCGGAACAGCACGAGGCGATCTTCGAGGCGTTTCATCAGGTCGGCAGCGAATACACGACCAAGCGCGAGGGGACCGGGCTGGGGTTGAGCTTGGTCAAGCAGTTCGTGGAGTTGCACGGGGGCCGCGTGTGGGTTACGAGCGCGCCGGCAAAGGGATCGACTTTCTACTTCACATTGGCGCAGCAACCATGGCAAACCCAACTATCTTGATCGTCGAAGAAGTTCGGTTTGCCGTATCAGCGCGTCAAGTCGAATGGCTCCACACAGAGACAGCCATGGTTCGGACCGTTGGACGCCGTGACCATTAGCACACAAAGCGCGACCGACCTTAGCGCGACCGAAGCAAAGTCCGCTACCCCCAACGCCGCCACGGCGGCGGCGGATGAAGCGCGGTTGGTGTTGGCGGAGCAAATCACCGCCGCCTTCAGGATCGTTCAGCAAGGACTCCCGGCTGGTCTAGGTGCGGCGTTGTTGCTGCTGTTCGTTCTGTACGGCTTCTCGCCTCCCGGCAAGGCACTCGTTTGGTTCGCCGTCTTTCTTGCCTGCATATTCGGCACTTGGGTTCACACTCGGAGGTCTCAAGCCGCCCACTTGAGAAATGCGCCGCTAGAGACGAGCGCGCGCAGGCTGGTCATGGCCGCACTGCTAAATGGGGTCGTCTGGGGCACCGCCGGTTTGGTGTTGTTCGAGGACGATCTCGCCGGTCAACTCGCCTTAGTCTTCGCGCTCTCCATGGTTGCATTCGGCGGAGTGACCACCGGGAGCAGCTACCGTCCGCTAATGGCTACCTTCACCATTCCCCTTCTGTTGCCCGTCCTGATTCGGATCGTCTACGTCGCGGATCGATTTCACTTGATCCTAGCGCTCGGGGTTCTGCTGTTTTTGGCTTTCCTCCTCTTTTACGCCCGCCTGGCTAACAAAGTAGTGACAGAGTCCATCAAGACCCGCTTCGAAAACACGCGCCTTAACGAAGCGCTCACCGAGCAGCGCGTGCGTGAGCGCACCGCAGTGCTGGAGGCGGCCAGTCAGCACAAATCCGAGTTCCTCTCTAGCATGTCGCACGAGCTGCGCACGCCGCTGAATGCGATCATTGGGTTTTCCGAAGTGCTGAAAGAGCGAATGTTCGGCGAGTTGAACGAGAAGCAAGCCGAGTACATGGAGGACATCCACGCCTCGGGCCATCACCTGTTGTCCTTGATCAACGATATTCTCGATCTGTCCAAGGTCGAGGCCGGCCGCATGGAGTTGGCGCTGTCGAAGTTCGACGTTCCGGCGGCGATTGAGAATGCGGTTACCTTAGTGAAAGAGCGCGCGCTGCGCCACTCACTGGCGCTGGAGGTCAAGCTGGACGAGCGGCTCAATTCGTTCGTCGGTGACGAGCGCAAGTTCAAGCAGATCTTGTTGAATCTGCTGTCGAATGCGGTCAAGTTCACGCCGGAGGGCGGCCGCATCGCGGTGACGGCCGAGCCCACCGAAGGCGGCGTGCAAGTGTCGGTGAGCGATACCGGCATCGGCATTGCGCCGGAACAGCACGAGGCGATCTTCGAGGCGTTTCATCAGGTCGGCAGCGAATACACGACCAAGCGCGAGGGGACCGGGCTGGGGTTGAGCTTGGTCAAGCAGTTCGTGGAGTTGCACGGGGGCCGCGTGTGGGTTACGAGCGCGCCGGCAAAGGGATCGACTTTCTACTTCACATTGGCGCAGCAACCATGGCAAACCCAACTATCTTGATCGTCGAAGACGACGCGGCGAGCCGCAAGCTTGCGCGCGACGTGTTGCAGGTCAAAGGCTACCTCACGATCGAAACCGAGACCGCCGAAGAGGGCTTGCGGCTGGCGAAAGAAAAGCGCCCGGCGCTCATCCTCATGGACATCCAATTGCCGCGCATGAACGGCATCGAGGCGCTACAGCATCTGCGCGCCGATCCCGACACCAAGAGCATACCGGTGGTCGCGGTGACGGCATCGGTCATGACTGAACAGCAGCAAAGCGTACTCGAAGCGGGCTTCGATGCCTTCGAGCGCAAGCCCATCAGTGTGACCGGGCTGCTGGAAAAGGTGCGTCGCTTGGTAAAGGCCGAAAGCTAGGGGTATAAGCGTGTAGAGCGCATACAGATGCGGGCTGTAGCCGATATCCCTTGGGAGTATGCAGCATGTGGGACGGGTCCCACGCACCATCTCACCGTCAGCCGGTGCGCATGGCGCACCCTACGGCTTCACCGCGCACGATGCACCTCGCGTAGGGTGCGTCCCACGCGACATCTCACCGTCAGCCGGTGCGCATGGCGCACCCTACGGCCTCACCGCGCACGATGCACCTCGCGTAGGGTGCGTCCCACGCGACATCTCACCGTC
>CAZILI010000251.1:0-6262 GCA_964539965.1 uncultured Burkholderiales bacterium
GGATGCGACCGGAGACGGACGCAAGGGGCCGCCGGCCGCTTATGGCCGCCTGCGCGGTCAGATCCCCATCGCCAAGCGATGCGGACCCCTCTTCCACGCTCCGGCGGCCCCTGCTCTGCGCTCTGGCGCGTCGCGCGCAAAAGCCCGTCCCATGCGGGTTTCCACGAAAACTCGGGGTGGAAAATATCCCTTCCCACCGCGAGTTTCGAGGTACGGCCAATGGCCGCATCTGCGTTGTTGCGCGCCTTGCGAATATGTCCAATACTCGCTGCGGTGCGACGCCTAGCAGCTACGACCATTTCGTCGGAAACGCGGCTCATGGAGGACTCGTTCAGAGGTTCCCTAGCGCATGATTCCCCGGCTCGAGGCGTGCAGGAATTCGAGAAACGGCGTCAGCTCCGGGCACTGCGCGCATTGTTGCGCCAGTTGGTCCTTGGCCGCCGCCAGCGACAGGCCGCTGCGATATAGCGTCTTGTAGGCGGCCTTGATGCAGGCGATCGTGTCGGCGCTGAAGCCGCGCCGGCGCAGGCCCTCGGCGTTGATGCCGTACGGCTTGGTAGGATTGCCGGCGACCATGACATAGGGCGGGACGTCCTGCGTTATTACCGCGGAGATGCCGGTGAACGCGTGTGCGCCCACGCGCACGAATTGGTGCACGCCGGTGAATCCGCCCAGGGTGACATGGTCGCCGATATGCACGTGGCCGGCCAGGGTCGCGTGATTGGCGAACACCGTGTGGCTGCCGATCTGACAGTCGTGCGCGATGTGCGAGTAGGCCATGATCCAATTGTCATGGCCGATGCGAGTGACGCCGACGTCTTGCGCCGTGCCGATGTTGATGGTGCAGAACTCGCGGATGGTATTGCGATCGCCGATCTCGAGCGCGGTGTCTTCGCCGGCGTACTTCTTGTCCTGCGGCGCCTCTCCCACGCTGGCGAAGGAAAAGATGTGGTTATCGCGACCGATTTGCGTCCGTCCCTTGACCACGACATGCGCGCCGATGCGCGTGCCGGGGCCGATCTCGACGTTTGCTTCGATGACGCTGAACGGCCCGACGCTCACGTCGCTTGCGAGCTTGGCGCTCGGATGCACGATGGCGCTCGGGTGGATGCGGTCGGCAAGCGCCTCGCCGACGGGACCGGAGGCCGGCATAGGCGGGGCTAGACGGACTTGCGCGTGCACATCAGCTGCGCCTCGGCCGACAGCGCTTCGCCGATCTTGGCGGCGCAGTGAAATTTCCAAAGGCCTTGACGCACGGTGATGAGATCGACTTCGAGCCGCAGTTGATCGCCGGGGAACACCGGCCGCTTGAAGCGCGCCGCGTCGATCCCGACGAAGTACACGACGCTATGGCTGTCGGCCTTTTCCCCCTGGGTGCGATAGGCGAGCACAGCGGCGGCCTGCGCCATCGCCTCGATGATGAGCACCCCGGGCATCACAGGGTGATTGGGGAAATGCCCGGCGAAGAACGGCTCGTTGATGGTGACGTTCTTGATCGCGACCAGCCGCCTGCCGGCGTCGCACTCGAGCACGCGGTCGATCAGCAGAAACGGATAGCGGTGCGGAAGATGCTCGATGATCGCCTTGATGTCCATCTCGCTCACTTGTGCCGTGCCTCCGATTCTCGCAGCTTCTTCTCCAGCGCCTGCACGCGCTCGGCCAGCTCCTCCAGCCGCCTGAGTTGCGCGACGCTCTTCAACCATTGCGCGTGCGGCATTTGCGGCAAGCCGCTGGTGTACGTGCCGGGACGCTTGATCGACTTGGTGATCAGCGTAAAGCCCGACACCGTGACGCCGTCGCAAATCTCAATGTGACCGACGATGCCCACACCGCCGCCTATCCTGCAACCGCGGCCGATCTTCGTACTGCCCGCGATGCCCACACAGCCCGCGATCGCGGTGTGCGCGCCGATGCGCACATTATGACCGACCTGAATCTGATTATCGAGCTTGACCCCATCCTCGATAACGGTGTCTTCGAGCGCGCCGCGATCGATGGTGGTGTTGGCGCCGATCTCGACGTCGCTGCCCACTACCGCGCGCCCGGTTTGCGGAATCTTGACCCAGCGCTCGCCGTCGTGCGCGATACCGAATCCGTCCGCGCCGACCACCGCGCCGGAATGAATCAAGGTGCGCTCGCCGATGCGGCAGTCGGGATAGATTGACACGTTCGGATGGAGCCAGCTGTCGGCCCCGATGACGGTGTCGGCCCCGACATGGCAGCCCGCCTCGACGACCACGCGCGGACCGAGTCGGGCGCGCGCGCCGACATAGGCGCATGCGCCCACACTCGCGCTGACATCGACCTGAGCCGTCTCTTCGACCACGGCGCGCGCGTGTATGCCGGGGGCAGGGCGCAGTGGCGGATGCATGAGTTGCGCCAAGCGCGCGTAATACAAATAGGGATTGTCGGTGACAATGCGCGGCAGCGAAGTCAGGTCGCGATCTGCCGGGGAGAGGATCACGGCGCTGGCGCCGCTGTCGGCGAGTTGCGTCGAGTACTTGCCGCCGACGGTAAAGGCAATGTCCCCGCTGGCGGCGGACTCGAGCGGGGCGAGCCGGAAGACGCGCGTATGCGCATCGCCCAGCACCTCGCCGCCCAAGCGCGCGACGATCTCAGCTAAGGTGATGGAGCGAGCCGTGCTTTGCTCATCCATCCCGCTCGGGCTATTTCTCGGCGGCGGCGAGTGCCTTGAGCACCTTGTCGGTGATATCGATTTTAGGGCTCGCAAACACGGCGTCTTGCACGATCAAGTCGAACTTCTCTGCCTCTGCGATGTCCTTGATCACCTTGTTGGCGCGCTCTTGCACCACGGCGAGTTCCTCATTGCGCCGCATGTTCAAGTCCTCGCGAAACTCGCGCTGGCTGCGCTGAAAGTCGCGGTTCAGATTCGCCAAGTCGCGCTCCTTGTTGCGACGATCCGATTCACTCATGGTCGGACCTTCTTTCTCGACCTGCGCCTGTGAATCGCGAATCTGCTTGGCGAGTTTTTGCAGTTCGGCATCTCGCGAAGCGAACTCCTTCTCGAGCTTCTGTTGCGCCTTCTTGGCCGGACCGGCCTCGCGGAAAATACGCTCGGTATTGACGAAACCGACCTTCAGTTCCTGCGCCGCAGAAAGCGGCAGCACAAAGCCCAAACCCAGCAAAAGCAACAGCGACAACGCCTTTCTCACCATCACGCTCCTGACTACGATGAACTCGAACGGTGCTCAGAACACAGTGCCTAACAGGAATTGAAAGCGCTCGATCCTGTCGTCTTGTTCCTTCTTTAAGGGTACACCAAAACTCAACTTGAGCGGTCCGATGGGCGAGAACCAGCTGACCGCGACGCCGGTGGAATAGCGCAAGTCGCCGATGGCGAATTTCTCTCCGAGACCCCATACGTTGCCCGCATCCACGAACAGGCTCAGGCGAACGGATTTGTCGTTCTTGGTGCCGGGCATGGGAAACAGCAATTCCATGCCGCCAATCAAGCGCCGATCACCCCCGAGCGCGTCACCGTTGCTGTCGCGCGGGCCCAAGGAGCTGGTCTTGAAGCCTCGCACCGTGGATACGCCGCCGGCGTAGAAGTTCTTGAAGAACGGCAAGTCCTTGTTGCCATAGCCGCCGGCGTAACCGGCTTCACCGTTCAACAACAAGCTCACCGTATCGGTGAGCGCCCATAGATATTGGTGCTGATATCCCAAGCGGTAGTAGGTGAGATCTCCCCCGGGCAGGCCGATCTCGCCGAACACCCGCTGATAGCGCCCTTTGGTGGGATAGAAGATACTGTCTCGGCTGTCGCGCGCCCACCCGATCTCGCCCTTGATGGTCGAGTTGTCCGGCCCGAACTCGTCAACAAAATCCTTGAAGCGCTGCGGACTGTCGTTGAACACGGTGATCTTGGTGCGCTCGTAACCCAAGCCAAAGTTCACCGTATCGGTCTCGTTCACGGGCACGCCGAACCGCACGGCGCCGCCCAAAGTCTTGGTCTTGTAGGGCGACACGTCGGAAAGCTCGTCGGCGTCGACGTTGCGCTGATAGAGGTCGAATCCTCGACTCACGCCGTCCGCCGTCCAATACGGATTGTTGTACGACAGCGAGATAGTGCGATTGATCTTGCCGGTATTGATCTGGGCGGTGAGCGAATTACCGGTGCCGAACACGTTGCTTTGCGTGATCGAGCCCGCCAGCACGATCTTGTCCGAGCTCGAATAGCCCGCGCCGACCTGGATGTTGCCGGTCGATCGTTCCACCACGCTGACATTCACGTCGACCTGATCGGGCACCCCGGGCACGGGTGGAGTCTCGATGTTGACTTCGGAGAAGAAGCCGAGCCGGTCGACCCGCTCCCGCGAGCGCGCCAGCTTGTCGGCCGAATACCAGCCGCCTTCCATCTGGCGCAATTCGCGGCGAATCACTTCGTCACGCGTCTTGACGTTGCCGGTGATGTTGATGCGCCGTACGTAGACGCGCCGGCCGGGATCGATCTGAAAGTTGAAGGCGACGGTCCGCTTCTCTTTGTCGATCTCAGGCGCAGCGTTCACGTTAGCGAAAGAGTAACCGTCGTTGGCGAAGCGGTCGCCGACACGCTTGGTCGACTCGGTGAGTCGAGCGCGCGAGAAATCATCGCCCGGCTTGATCCTCACCAGCGAACGCAGTTCCTCTTCCGGATACAGGAGATTGCCGCTCAACTTGACGTCGGAGACCTTGTATTTCGGTCCTTCGGTCACGTTGATGGTGATATAGATATCTTGCTTGTCCGGCGTGATCTGCACTTGGGTGGTGTCGATATTGAACTCGAGATAGCCCTGGTCCAAGTAGTGCGATCGCAAAGTCTCCAGGTCACCGGATAGCTTCTGCCGCGAATATTGATCGTTCTTGGTGAACCAAGTCATCCAGCCCGGTGTGGTGAGTTGGAACAGGCCCAACAGCTCCTTCTCCTTGAACACTTGGTTGCCGATGATATTGATGCCGCGGATTTTCGCCACCTCGCCTTCGGTCACGTTGATGGCGATGGCGACGCGATTGCGCTCCAGCGGGGTGACGGTGGTCGATACTTCGGCCGCGTAGCGCCCGCGTGTCAGGTATTGGCGCTTGAGCTCCTTCTCGGCCTTGTCGAGAATGGACTTATCGTAGATGCGCGACTCGGCGAGCCCGATCTGTTTGAGCGATTCCTTGAGCTGGTCGACGCTGAATTCTTTCGCGCCGTTGATGTCGATCTGCCCAATCGCTGGCCGCTCTTGCACGAACACGACCAGCACGTTGCCTTCCTGCTCGAGCCGCACATCGGAGAAGAATCCCGTCGCGTACAAGGCCTTGACCGCCGCCGCGGCCCGGTCGTCGTCGATGGTGTCGCCGACCTTGACCGGCAGATAAGTGAAAATCGTGCCGGCCTCGACTCGCTGGATGCCGTCGACTCGAATGTCTTTGACCTCAAAGGGCTCGATAGCGAAGGCGTATGCGCCACATAGGCAGAGCAGGGCGACTGCCAGCCCGCGCAAAGTTCTCAAGATTTAACCCGTAATGAGGCGATTGATATCGTTGTAAAACGCAAACAGCATGAGACCGATCAGAATCGCCATGCCGATTTGCTGCCCGATCTCCATTATTCTTTCGGGCACCGGGCCGCCCTTGACAAGCTCGACAATATAATACATTAGGTGCCCCCCATCCAATAGCGGAATGGGAAGCAAGTTGAGCACGCCCAAGCTGATGCTCAAGAATGCGACCATGGTGACAAACGGTATCCAGCCGATTTGCGCCGCCTCGCCCGCATACTTGGCGATGGTGATGGGTCCGCTTAGGTTCTTCCACGACACCGCGCCGACCACCATCTTGCCGAGCATCTTGAGCGTGAAAACCGAGGTGCGCCACGTCTCGCCCACCGCGCGGCCGAGCGCGGTGCCGATGCCGTAGCGTGTTTCGGTGAATAGGCTCTCGTCGATCTTCGGCGCAGCGCCGATGCGGCCCACCTTACGGCTTCCCTCTTCTGCGAGGGTAGGCGTCACCGACACCGCGACGCTTCTGCCGCCGCGCCTCAGCTCGAATTCGAGCGCTCGATCGGGACTCGCCTGAACGATGCGCACCACTTGCTCCCAGGAGTGGGTGCGCTCACCGTTGATCGCCCAGATCTCATCGCCTGAGCGCAAGCCCGCACCTTGCGCAGCACCGCCCTCCAGCACGCCACCGACAACCGGCAAGTAGGGCGAGCGCTGCGTGAGCCCAAGCTTATCCAGAAAATCTCCGTCCAGATCGTCGGCCGTAAGCCCGCTGGTGTTCA
>CAZILI010000252.1:0-6257 GCA_964539965.1 uncultured Burkholderiales bacterium
AAGCGTTTCACGACTACTTCATCGAAGAGCGCCACGAAGCCGGGCTCGCGCTGCAGGGTTGGGAAGTGAAGTCGATACGTGCCGGCCGTGTGCAGCTGAAAGAAGCCTACGTGATGGTGCAGGCGGGTGCGCTCAATTTGATCGGCTGCCACATCAGCCCGCTGCCCACCGCCTCTACCCACGTGCACCCCGATCCGACCCGCACCCGTAAGCTGCTCATGCACAAAGAGGAAATTCACCGTCTCATCGGCAAGGTGGAACGCGCCGGCTATACGCTGGTGCCGCTCGACTTGCACTACACGCGCGGGCGCATCAAGCTCGAGGTGGGGCTGGCCAAAGGCAAGCGCCAGCACGACAAGCGCGCGGCGGAGAAAGACCGCGAATGGCAGCGCGAGAAGCAACGCCTGCTGAAGACGAACTAACTGGATCGGTAAGCCGCCCGGCGTTTGGCCGTATAATCGCGCCTTCGGCCAAGCAAGGAGCATGATCGATGCAGCAACTCTTTACGCTCGCCGCAATGTTCGCCTCGCTATGGATGCCCGCGCAGTTCGCCCGGGCCGACCTATACGGCTTTGTAGACGAAAACGGCCGCGCACACGTGAGCACGCAAAAGCTCGACGCGCGCTACCAGTTGTTCAAGCGCGGAAACGCGCCCGGCGCGCATGAGCGAGCAAAGAAACTCACGATCACCGCCGAGCTAGCGGTACCGGACATCCCGGCAACGCAGATTAGGCGCTACAAACAAGATATCGCCAAGGTCGCTAAGAAATACGCGCTCGAACCCGCGCTCATCCATGCCGTGGTGTCGGCGGAGTCGCGGTACGATCCGGAAGCAATCTCCTACCGCGGCGCGGTGGGCCTGATGCAACTCATGCCGGACACCGCCGAGCGCTACAAGGTCGATAACCCGTTCGATCCGATTCAAAACCTGCACGGCGGCGCGCGCTATCTGCGTTATCTCATCAGGCTGTTCGACGGCGATCTCGAATTGGCGCTCGCCGCCTACAACGCAGGCGAAGGAGCGGTGCTCAAGAGCGGCGGCAAGATTCCCGCCTACACAGAGACCGTACGCTACGTGCCGAAGGTCCTCGCCTACTACAAGAAGTATCAGCAAAAAATCTAGCACGGCGCCCGGCGAGCCGTGCGCTAACGCGCTCGCCTTCACCAGCGTGCTGGATGCATGCGGCAAGACCATCGCCCACATGATCGTCTTAGAAACCGAGCGCCTGACCTTGCGCCCCTTCCGCGAGTCCGATCTGGACGGCTACGCGGAGATGTGCGCCGATCCGGAGGTGATGCGCTTCATCGGTGAGCGCAAGACCATGACCCGCGCCGAGGCTTGGCGGCACATGGCCATGGCGCTCGGGCACTGGCAGCTGCGCGGCTACGGCTGGTGGGCACTGGAAGAACGTAACAGCCGCACCTTCGTCGGGCGGGCCGGCATCTGGCGGCCCGAAGGCTGGCCCGGCTTGGAAGCGGCCTGGACTTTGCACCGCGCGCACTGGGGCAACGGCTACGCCACGGAAGCCGCACGCGCGGCGCTCGGCTTTGCCTTCTCACAACTGCAAGCGCCGCAAGTCATCAGCCTCATCGATCCCGCTAATTCCGCTTCGATTCGGGTTGCCGAGCGCATCGGTGAGCGGCGCGTCGGGACACACACGATCAACGCCGTGGACGTGTCCGTCTATTGCATCACCGCGCAAGAGTACCGCGACGCTTAAGCGGGCCGCGTCAGAGCGGGCTGCGCAATCGCGCGCGGCGTCGAACGCACGTACTGCAGCACCTCATCGGCCGGCAGCGGTGGACAGAAGTAGTGCCCCTGCGCCGCGGCGCAACCCCAGCTCTTCAAGAATTCGACCTGGCCGATCGTCTCCACGCCTTCGGCGATGACATCGAGCCTCAAGCTGTGGCCCATGCCGACGATCGCGGCGGCGATGGCAGCGTCGTCTGGATCGTTGCTCACGTCGCGGATGAGCGAGCGGTCGATCTTGATCTTGTCGACCGGAAAGCGCTTCAAGTAGCTCAACGACGAGTAGCCGGTGCCGAAATCGTCGAGCAAGATGCCCACACCCAGCTCGCGCAAGGCTTGAAGAGATCGGATCGCGGCCTCGGCGTCTTCGATCAAGATATTCTCCACCACCTCGACCGCCAGACGCTTGGGCTCGACCTTAGCGATGCGCAGCTGCTCGGCAACGGTCGCCGCCAACGCGCCGCGCTCGAACTGGCGCACCGACAGGTTGATCGACACGGGCAAGTCGCCAAGCTCGCCGCTCGACCAGTCGCGCAGTTGCGCGCAAACCTGCGCCAGAATCCAGTCGCCCAGGGGCACGATGAGGCCGGTCGCCTCGGCGATGGGGATGAATTGCCCGGGCGCGAGCACGCCGCGCTGCGGGTGCCGCCAACGCAGCAGCGCCTCCAACCCGATCACGGCGCCGCTGGCGAGATCGACCTGCGGCTGATACGCCAGCCAGAACTCGCCGCGCTCGAGCCCGCGCCGTAAGCTCGCCTCGATCTCGAAGCGCTCGGCAGCGCGCTGGTTCATGTCGGCGGTGAAGAAGCAATAGGTATTCTTGCCGCGCTCTTTGGCGCGATACAGCGCCATGTCGGCGTGCTTGAGCAAGGTCGTGCCGTCGGCGCCGTCATCGGGGTACACGCTGATGCCGATGCTGCAGGTGGACACAATCTCTTGTCCGGCGACGGTCGCCGGGCCGGCGAGGGTGTCGGACAGGCGCTGCGCTTGGCTGGCGGCGGTCGCCGCGTCCGCGCCCTCGAGCAACAGCACGAACTCGTCGCCGCCGAAACGCGCCAAAGTGTCAGCGTGGCGCACGCAATGGCGCATGCGCTGAGCCCGCTCGATCAAAAACGCGTCGCCGGCGTCGTGCCCGAGCGTATCGTTGATCAACTTGAAATTGTCCAAGTCGACGAACAGCACCGCCATAGGTTCGCGGCTGCGCTCGGCCTTGTCCAGCGCATGCGCTAGGCGGTCGTGAAACAGATTGCGATTCGGCAGGCCGGTCAGCTGATCGGTTCGACTCGTGGCCTCGGCTGCGTCCTTCGCGGTTTGCAGCTCCGCGGTTCGCCGCTCGACCTCGATCTCCAAGTTGACCGCGTGTTGTGACAATGCTGCATCGCGCGCCGCCACCGCCTCGACCATGGTGTTGAACGACCGCGCCATGCGGCCGAACTCATCGTTCTTTCCGAGCGCGAGTTTCGTCGATTCGCTGCCTTGGGCGACCGCTTCGGTCGCGTGGGTAAGCTCTTCCAGCGGCTCCACCACCTGCCGGCGCAAGACCCAGTAGAACACCAGCAGCTCCAACAAGAGCGAGAACAAGCCTAGCCCGAGCACGAATCCGGCTGCGCGCCGCGCCGCGACCGTCACCAGCGCTTTCGGAAATACCGTCACAAAGCGCCACTCGGGCCCGTCTATCCGCGCCGTTCCTAGGTACTCGTCGTAGCCGCGGTGTTCCACCACCGGCACGTCGCCACGCGCAGTCAGGATCGTGCGCAACAGGCTTTGCAGATGCGCATCGCCGTCGCGGGCGACGTTGAAGCCGCCCTGCTTCGCCTCGATCGCCTGCATGAGCTGCGGGTGGGCAATCAGTTGGCCGTCGTCGCGCACGATCACGTTGTACGCACCCTGCATGCCGGAGTCCATGGTGCGCTTGACGATGGCGTCGATGGCGACGTCGATGCCGGCGTAATGGCGAAACTCGCCCGCCTCGTCGATCGGTGCGACCACCGTAGCGAAGAACACGCCGCCGGCGCCCGCCTTCTGCGCGACCTCGTCGTAGTAGATGGCGGTCCACACCGTTTTGCGCTGCGGGTTGTTGGCCGGCAGATTGACCACCACCCAGGGCAGCGAGGCGAAATCCAGATCCGGTGGACTGGCGGCTGCCCAGTCTGCGCCCGGGAAAAAGGTGGCGAACAGGCCGTCCATGGAAGCGAGGTAGGTGTTGGCGAAAGTATTCGCCCAAGCGCGGCCGTAGCGCGTCGCCAAGTCCTGCTGGATCAGGAGCCGGCGCCGCACCTCATCGTTCAGCGTCACATTGCCGCGTACGAACGCGCCCGCCTCCAGTTTGGGCGTGGCGTACGCCGGACGATTGCGGATCGCACCGTCGGGCGAGCGCGCGAATTTCTGCTCGAACTGCGCGCGCGGATCGCCGGCGGCGGTCTGCAGCGCGTCGACATAGGCGCGCTTGAGCGCGTTGACGTTGCTCTCGGCCAACAGAAAGATTTGGCTCTCGCGCGCTGCCCGCTCGCGTACGTACTCGGCGAGGCGCTCGATGGCGGCATCGGTGAGCCGCTTTTGCAGAAAGTGGTGCGCCGCCGCGGTGAGCAATACGATGATGACGCCGACGCGCACCGCGACCTGAGTCAGGACACGGCGCTTCAGCGATGTGGCCATGCGTGCCCGACATCAAGGACGTGGATCGCGCGCGAGTGCGGCTGCGATTTGCGCGTCGTGCCGCAACGGCGGTTCATGGGCGAATCGGCCTCCTCCCCGGGGCTTGCTCGACAGCGTGGCACAGCGTGAGCGCGCGCCGACCGCCCGCGAACTCTCGCTCGGTCACACAGATTACGCCGACCGGCATTCGGCGGCAACGCGCCGCGTCGGTGACCGAACCCGCGGCCGGGGCCGAAATCTGTCAAAGTAGCGCTCTGCCGCGATGCCTGGCCATCACCGAGGAGAATCGTATGAACAGCCACGACGAAGCCCGCCCGCCGTTTCCTCCCTTCACGCGCGAAACCGCCGCGCAAAAAGTACGCATGGCCGAGGACGCGTGGAATTCGCGCGACCCGGCGCGCGTCGCGCTCGCCTACACGAGCGACAGCCGCTGGCGCAATCGCGCCGAATTCCCGGTCGGCCGCGAGGCGATCGTGCAGTTCCTCACGCGCAAATGGGCGAAGGAACTCGACTATCGGCTCATCAAGGAGCTGTGGGCATTCGACGGCGCGCGCATCGCGGTGCGCTTCGCCTACGAATGGCACGACGATTCGGACAACGGGTTTCGCTCCTATGGCAACGAGAATTGGGAGTTCGCCGACAACGGGCTCATGATGCGCCGCTACGCCAGCATCAACGATCTGCCGATCAAGGAATCGGAGCGCAAGTATCTGTGGCCGCTGGGTCGCCGCCCCGATTCTCATCCTGGCTTGAGCGACCTGGGACTATAGAGGGGTATAGCTCTGTAGCCCTAGTCCACAAATCGCTTTACGATATCTACTCATAAGGGTATGGGTTTACGGAGGAGCTAGCCTTTTCGCTGGTTGACCAGGTAAATGCCCGCCCCCACCAACGCCACCGCCGCCAAGAAAGCCGGGCGTATCGGCTCGCCGAGGAAAGCGGCTGCGCAGGCGATGCCGAAGATCGGTGTGAGGAACGTGAACACCGACAGGCGCGCGGCGAGATAGCGCGTCAGCAGCCAAAACCAAGTGAGGTAACTCGCGAACGCCACGATCGCGCTCTGATAGACGAGACTCGCCACCGCAAGCGGAGTCCACGCCACCACGCCGGGCTCACCCAACGCCCAAGAGACGAGCGGCAGGCTGACCCCGCCAACGGCCAATTGATAGAACAAAGTCTTGCTCGGGCTAATCGCGGCGAGTGGGGTGGTGCGGATTACTACCGTGGTGGCCCCCCACAACGCGGCGGCGGCAACACCGAACAAGTCACCGCGCCAGGACCCCGGGGCGGACGAGAAGCCGTCTGCGAAGGCGACCACGACTCCGGCGAATGCCACGCCGATGCCCAACCACTGGCGCGCGCGCAGCCGCTCGCTGGCAACCAGCCAGTGCAGCCCGAGCGCGGTGAAGCACGGGCTCAAGTACACGAATACGGTCATGCGCGAGGCGCCGGTGAGCGCGAGGCCGGCGAAGATGAACGCGAACTCGCCGGCAAACAACAGGCCCGCCAGCAAGCCCGCCCAGCCCGTCCCGTCGCGATCGAGCACCGCGATACCGCGCGAGCGCATCCAAGCCAGCACGAGGAGCGCCGCCGCCGCGGTGCGGATGCCGCTCTGCATGACCATCGAGACGTCGGAGGCGACCACCTTGACCGCGACGTAGTTGAACCCCCAGAGCACGCACAAGACAAGCATCGTGGCGACACCCGAGGCGTCGACGGGTTTGCGCAATGAAAGTGCGACCGACATGCGGGTTGACGTCCGTTTGCGGCAAGATGGGCGAGGATAGCCGAAACGCGCTACTGAGCCTTGCGTAAATACCTAACAACTTTTTCCTCCGTGCATTGTCCAACT
>CAZILI010000253.1:0-6244 GCA_964539965.1 uncultured Burkholderiales bacterium
GAGCCCGATCAACGCGATCAGCGCCGCGCGCCGCGCGCGAAACTGGGCGTGCAGCGGGGTAGGGGTGTCGTCGTCGATCACCGCCGGTCCATAGCTCTTGTCCGTGATCTGATGCCCGCCGCCCATGTCGAACCACTGCGGCGAAAGGCGGCCGCCGATGTAGCCGATGAGCGCGGCGACTACCGCGATCCAGGGAAACGGCACGTTAAATACGAATATGGCGACGAACGCCAGCCCCGCGATGGCGGCGAGCGCAGCGTTCTTGAGCGCGCGCGAGCCGATGCGATACGCGGCGAACAGTACCACCGCGGTGACGGCGGGCTTGATCCCGTAGAACAAGCCCGCGACCAGCGGCGTGTTGCCGTAGCGAAGATACAGCCAGGACAGCACGATGAGAATGAACAGCGAGGGCAGCACGAACAATCCGCCGGCGATGAGGCCACCCCACGTGCGATGCATGAGCCAGCCCAAATAGGTGGCGAGTTGTTGCGCTTCCGGGCCCGGCAGCAACATGCAATAGTTGAGCGCGTGCAAGAAGCGCTTCTCCGAAATCCAGCGCCGCCGCTCGACCAATTCATGATGCATGACGGCGATTTGACCGGCAGGTCCGCCGAAGCTGATGAAACCGAGTTTCAGCCAAAAGCCCAGCGCGCTCCAAAACGAGACTTGCTGCGGGGCGGTGCCCTCCGAGGCGCGATCCATACGTGCCGGCCGGATGTCGGGATTGGGGAAAGGCGACGAGGCCGCCATTCTCTCACGCCAAGACGGGCGCGGGTTGCGCGGTAGACGAACCTCGGAAAACGCTACACGGATGCGACGGGGAAACTCACCCTAAAGCACGAGCCGCCGCCGTTTCGCCCGAGACAATGCACCTTTGCGCCGTGCAAGGTAGCGATTTGCTTGACCAAAGCCAAACCCAGGCCGACGCTGCCGTCGCGCTCGCTTGCGCCGGGTAGCCGATAGAACGGCTGAAAGATGTTCTCGCGCTCGGCCTCCGGCACGCCGGGACCGCGGTCGCACACCTCGAGCTGGATGGCGGTATCGCCGCGGCGCAGCGCGACCTCGATCGGCCCGTTCGCGCCGTAGCGGCGCGCGTTCTCGAGCAGGTTGCGCAGCAAGCGGCGAATGAGCTTGGCACTCGCCCGCATGCTCACCAACGCGCCGTCGAACTGCGCGTCGACGCGTGCGCACTCTTCGGCCACCAATGCGGTCAAGTCCAGCTCTTCGAACACCTCTCGCCCGCCGCCTGGTGTGTCCAGACGGCTGGCGAGCAAGATCTCCTCGATCAGCTGATCTAACTCGGCGATGCTGCGCGCCAGTTCGCGCTGAGTCTCGGCGCTGGCTTCCGGCTTTACCAGTTCCACCGCCATACGCAGGCGCGCCAGCGGGGAGCGCAGCTCGTGCGAGGCGTTGGCGAGCAACGCCTTCTGCGCGACGACCAGCGCCTCGATGCGCGCGGCCGAGTGATTGAAGCTGTCGGCCAGACGGGCGACTTCGTCGTGGCCTTGCACTTTGACGCGTGCCGCCAAGTCGCCTGCGCCGAGCGCTTCCACGCTCGCTTGCAGGTGCTCCAGCCGGCGCGTCAGGCGGCGCACCACCGGATAGGCGCCGACACCGATTGCCGCCGCGATCAAGGCGAGGGTCGCGAGAAATCCAAATCGCGGCGGCGGGCCGGAGCGCGGGCGCTGTACCACCAGCCAGCGCTCGTCGGCGAGCTTTAGGGCGAAGCCCTGGCCGTGGTGAGCGTGCATCCAGCCGCCTTGGGCGCGCGAGAACTCCGGCGGCGGTAAGGGCTCGCCGGCGGCGGCGATCGGCGCGCCCTGCGCGGTGAACAGCGCCAAATTAGCGTGCGAGCGCTCGTGCCAGCGTTGCAGCGCCGCTTGCTGCGCTTCGCGCGCGGCGCTCGCAGGAGGCAGCAGCTCGCCGGCGACGGCGGCGAAGGTGTCGAGGTTTGCGCTGTACGGCCCCGACTCGAAGGCGAGCCGCCAGGCCAAACCGACCCCGAGGGCGGCCAGCGCCAAGCTCGCCAATACCGCCAAATAGATGCGAAAGTACAGACGATGGCCGCGGCCCCAGCGCCGCGCGGACGAGATGTCGGCAACCTCGCGCGCGCCGCAAGCGCGTCGACTACGCATCCTGGCTCTTGGCGAACACGTAGCCCGCGCCACGTACCGTAATGATGCGGCGCGGGTGCTTGGGATCGTCCTCGATGGCGGCGCGGATGCGCGCGATGTGCACGTCGATGGACCGGTCGTAGGCTTCGAGCGGTTCGCCCTTGACCAGGTCCATGAGTTGCTCGCGCGAGAGCACTCGCCCGGCCCGCTCGGCCATGGCCACCAACAAAGTGAACTGGTGTGAGGTCATGCTGCAGTCGGCGCCGTCCACGCGCGCCAATCGGGCGTCGCGGTCGATTTCCAGCCGACCGAAACGCAACACGCCGGCGCTGTTGCCGGGAGCGCCGCCGCGTCGTCGGCGCAACACGGCCCGAATGCGCGCCAGCAGTTCGCGCGGTTCGAACGGCTTGGGCAAGTAGTCGTCCGCCCCAAGCTCCAATCCCACCACGCGATCGGTCGGGTCGCCCTTGGCGGTGAGCATGACGATGGGCACGTCGGTGCGCGCGCGCACTTCGCGGCAAAGGTCCAGGCCGTCCGCGTCGGGCAGCATGAGATCCAGAATGATCAGGTCGATCGCCTCGCGCTCGAGGGCGGCGCGGCCGGCCGCGGCCGTCTCGGCCAGCACGAGTTGAAGGCCGTGCCGGCCGAGATAGTCGCGCACCATCGCCGCCAGGCGATGGTCGTCCTCGATCATGAGCAGGCGATCGGTCATGCAACGCTTCCCAGCGCGATTATCCCATGCGCTTCTTCCACTGTTGGGCGAGCTGGCCGCGCTGTTCGGGCGTGAGCACCTCGGCCGCGTCCAGCAACGCCTGGGTCACGCGCTTGGACAGGGTTTCGGCGAGTTGCAGCTCTTGCGCGCGCAGTTGCTCGGCGGCGGCACGATCGATGACCGGTTGCGCCAACAGTTCGACCGCGCGGGCACGCGCGGCGCGGTGCTGTTCGCGCAGCGGCATCAAGTCGTTCATGGCCGCCTTGGCGATTTCGGCCACGCGCTGCTTCTGCTCGGGACTGGCCTTCACGTCGTCCAGCACCCAATTGACGGTCTTGTCGATGCGCCGGGCGGCCTCTTGGGGATCCATCTGACCGTGCATGCCGGGGTGGTGATGGCCGTGCCAGCCGCCGTGATGGCAAGCGCCCAGGGTGAGCGCGCCGGCCAACGCCGCGCCGATGCCGGCGAGCTTCCAGCGCCGGCCGTGAAACAGGGTGTGCTGCTTGTTCATGCGATGACTCCTTATGACGATGGGGGGGTAAGGTGCGGTACGCGCTTGATCGATTGCGTGCACATTCGAAAGTGTGCGGCTGGGCCGTTGCCCTGGCGTGTGGCGCCGGTAAAGTTTTGTAAACGGCGGCGAGACGGGGCCCCTTGCGACGGATTAAACTAGGCGACTTGTTCGCAGTTTCGAACCCTTTCGTTTGCCTCGGCCAGGAGAGCCGCTGATGCGCTATCCGCAAGACTTCGAGAAGAGCTCGGAACTGCTGCGTTTGTCCTTGGCGCAGATGTCCAAGCACGTGGCGCCGCTGAACCCGCTCACCTACGCCGTTTGGTACGAATACTTCGCCAATCCGGACACGCGCTTGCGCGGCGAACTCGACGCGCTCGCGAAGTCCGGCTCGCCGATCACCCAAGAGGCGATCTTGGCGTTGTACCGCAAACACATCTTCCAGATGGACGAAGACTTCGCGCAGCTTCTCAATGCCGGGGTGCGGCGCATCTTGACCGACGTAGGCCGGGCGACCGAAAAGACACAAACCCAAACCACCCGCTACGGGGACACGCTGGAGCGCTGGCAGGGCGAGCTGGCCGAGGCGCACGACGCCGTCAAGCTGCAAAAAGGCGTCGAAATGGTGTTGTACGACACGCGCGACATCAAGGCCTCGATCTCGAGTCTCAACGACGTGCTGCACGACAGTCGCAAGGAAGTCGAGCGGCTGCGCGTGGAGCTGCAGCGTGCGCGCGAAGAGGCCGTGACCGATGCGCTGACCGGCCTTGCCAACCGCAAGGGTTTCGATCAAGCGCTCGCCACGCTGCTGAAAGAGGCTGCCACCGGCTCGTCCCTGTCGCTGGTGATGTTCGACATCGATCACTTCAAGAAGATCAACGACACGCACGGCCACCTGTTCGGCGATCGGGTGATTCACACCGTCGCGCAGATCTTGAAGGCGAACGTCAAGGGCCGTGATGTCGTGTCCCGTTTCGGCGGCGAGGAGTTTGCCTTGCTGCTGCCCGACACGCCGCTCGCCGGGGCCGGCGCGCTGGCGGAGAAAATCCGGCACATCGTCTCGGTCGGCCGGATTCGCCGGCTGGATCGCAACGAAACCGTCGGCAACATCACCCTGTCGGCCGGGGTGACGGTCCTCAACGTCGGCGAGCCCTTCACTGATTTCATCGCCCGCGCCGACGAGGCGCTGTACAAATCCAAGTCGCAGGGACGCAACCGAGTGACGGTCGCCAATTGAGCGACGACACACTGCTGTATGTAAGCGACAGGCTCGGCGCCTACGGCTTTCCCCAGGGACACCCGCTCAGCATCGATCGCCAAGGCGCTTTTTTGCAGGCCGCGCAAGGCGCTGAGCTTGCGGCGCGCGCGCGCGTGATGGCCTCGCTGCCCGCGCCGCGCGAAGCCATCGAGCGGTTTCACTTCGCTGAGTACGTCGATCGCGTGATCGCGCTGTCGCAAAGCGGCGAGGGCTATCTCGACTACGGCGACACGCCGGCAGTGCGCGGTATGTACGAGATCGCCGTGCACGTGGTCGGCGCGGGCCTGGACGGCCTCGCCCGCATCATGCGCGGGGAGGCCAAGCGCAGCTTTCAGCCGATCGGCGGGCTGCATCACGCGCGGCGCGAGGGCGCCGCCGGGTTCTGCGTGTTCAACGATATCGGCGTGGTGATCGAAACCCTGCGCCGAGTGCACGGCGTGCGCCGCATCGCCTACGTCGATATCGATGTGCATCACGGCGACGGCGTCTTCTACGCGTATGAATCCGACCCGGACCTGATCGTGGTCGATTTGCATCAAGCCCCGGCCACGTTGTACCCCGGCACGGGCTTCGCCTATGAAACCGGCACGGGCGCCGCGGCGGGCACCAAGCTCAACGTGCCGCTGCGCCCGGGCTGCCTCGACAGCGCTTTCCTGCGTCTTTGGGAGGGCGGCGAGCGACTGCTGATCGAGCAGCGTCCAGAGTTTTTCCTCCTGCAGTGCGGCGCCGACGGCTTGGCCGGCGATCCGCTGGCGAACCTGCAACTCACCGAGGCGGTGCACGCACACGTGGCGCAACGGCTGCGTTCGCTCGCCGATGAATTCGCGCAAGGGCGCCTCATGGCCTTCGGCGGGGGCGGCTATCACTTGGGTAATCTCGCCCGCGCATGGACCGCGGTACTGGCGCAGTTGGTTTGAGCCTGTTCTGCAGGGCAGGGGGGAGTATACCTCCTAAAGCGTAATATGGATGCGGTCTCCATCTATGGTACGGATGGAGGTATATCAGTGTGCTGCCTCCCAGTTCGGCCCCGTCCCGAGGTCGACCACCAACGGCACAGTGAGCGTCGCGACTTCGGTCATCAGGCGCGGAACCGCTTGCTGCAGCCGGTCCAGTTCGGCTTGCGGCGCCTCGAAAACCAACTCGTCGTGCACTTGCATGATGAGCTTGGTCGCGAGCCGTTCGCGTTCGATCCATCCCTGTACCGCGATCATCGCGAGCTTGATGAGATCGGCCGCCGTTCCCTGCATCGGTGCATTGATCGCCGCGCGCTCGGCGCCCTGGCGGCGCGCTTGATTCGAGTTGCGGATTTCCATGAGCCAGAGCCGGCGCCCGAATACCGTTTCCACATAGCCTTGCTCGCGCGCTTGCTCGCGCGTGCGCTGCATGTAGTCGGCCACCCCGGGATAGCGCGCGAAGTAGCGGTCGATGTAGGACTTGGCGGCCGCGCGCTCGATGCCGAGCTGGGTGGCGAGCCCGAACGCCGACATGCCGTAGATGAGCCCGAAGTTGATGGTCTTGGCGTAGCGGCGCTGCTCACTGCTGACCTGGTCGGGCGGCACGACGAACTCCTCGGCGGCGTTGCGCAGGTGCTCATGCTCGCCGGAGTGGAACGCCGCCAGCAGCGTGGCGTCCTGCGAGAGGTGCGCCAT
>CAZILI010000254.1:0-1434 GCA_964539965.1 uncultured Burkholderiales bacterium
GCGATGCCGTTCGTTGAGCGGCTTGTCCAGCTCATACTTGGTGTAGGTGAACGAAATCTGGCTCACTTCCCCGACCACTACGCCGCGATACTTGGCTTTGGAACCGACCTCCAAGCCCTGTACCGACTCATTGAAGTAGGTCTCCATGACTTCGTTGCCGCGCAGCCAGTTGTTGCCGCTCAACCAGATAACCAGCGCGATAGCGATCGCCAACGCCGTCAACACGAACGCTCCGAGCTTGAAGTAGTTGGACTTGGCGCTCATAAATATCGAGAGTATCTCGCTATTGACCGCATACAGATGCGCCCTACAGGCTGGTACCGTACGGAGTAGCTACGGAGCCTGCACATCGACCCGCTCCGTCTGCGCCTCGCGCCGCAAGAAACGCCGCACCCAGGGGTTGTCACTGGTCTGCGCCAGCACTTGGGGCTTGCCCGCGGCGACGATGCCCCGGCTCGCGCCGTCCAGCAGTATGGCGCGATCGGCGATCGTAAAGATACTCGCCAGTTCGTGACTCACCACCACAAAGGTCAAGCCCAGGCGGTGCGCCAGACTCAGGATCAGTTGGTCGAGTTCGCTCGAGGTGATCGGATCCAGCCCGGCCGACGGCTCGTCGAGAAACACGATGTGCGGGTCGAGTGCGAGCGCGCGCGCGATCGCCGCCCGCTTTTGCATACCTCCGCTCAGTTGCGAGGGCAGATAGTCGGCAAACTGCGCGAGGCCCACCAACTTGAGTTTCATGCGCGCGATCAGGTCTCGCGCGTCGGGCGGCAGCGCGGTGTGCGCTTCGATCGGCAGGGCCACGTTCTCGAGCAACGACATCGAGCCGAATAGGGCACCGTGTTGGTACATGACGCCTATCTTGCGCAAGATCGCCTGCCGCCTCTCGCCCTGCGCTTGCGTGATATCTTCACCGTCGACGAGCACGCGCCCGCCGATGGGCTCCTGCAGCCCGATCAGATGGCGCAGCAGCGTGCTCTTGCCGCTGCCCGATCCGCCCAAGATGGCGAACACCTCGCCGCGCTGCACGTTGAACGACACGTCGCGCAAGAGGATGCGCTCGCCGTAACCCGCAACCAAGTTCTCGACGCGAATGATGTCTGCGCCATGCGCAAACGCAGTGATCGCGGCGCTGTCAGATGCCAAGGCAGTAGTAGATCACGGCAAAGATACCGTCGGTGGCGATGATGAGCACGATCGCGCTCACCACGGCGCGTGTGGTGCTCGCACCCACCGCGCTCGCTCCGGCGCGGGTCTGCAGGCCCCGCAAACAGCCGACGCCGGCGATCAAAATGCCGAACACCAGCGACTTGAGAATTCCGTTGGCGAGATCGGAAAACTCGGCCACTCCCGACACCCGATTCCAATAGGCCGCCCAGGGGATGTCGAACGCCTGCATGGTCAGCGCGCCGCCGATGAGCCCGACCAAGTCCG
>CAZILI010000254.1:1444-6195 GCA_964539965.1 uncultured Burkholderiales bacterium
GAGCAGCGGCGCCATCAACAAGGCCGCGATCAAACGCGGCACGACCAGAAAGTCGACCGGGTCGAGTCCCATGGTGGCGAGGGCGTTCACTTCGTCGTTCACCTTCATGGCGCCGAGTTCGGCGGCGAAGGCTGCGCCAGTACGGCCGGCAAACAGAATCGCGGTGATGAGCGGCCCCAGCTCGCGCAGCAGCGACAGCGCCACCAAGTCGGCGACGAATATTTCCGCGCCGAAGCGCTGCATGGGTACGGCCGACTGAAACGCGAGGATGACCCCGAGCAAGAGCGCGATCAAGGTCACGATAGGCAGCGCGTTGGCGCCGGCTTGCTCGGCTAGCGCGAGCGCGTCGCGCCAGCGCACGCGAGAGGGCGCCGCCAACGCGCGTGCCAACGCGGCGCAGGCTTCACCGACAAAGGCGATCTCTTGCCGCTTCTCTGCCGCCGCGGACGCCACCGCGCGGCCGATCGACTCGAGCGACATAGCCGGCCGTGGCACGGCGACGGGAGGGCGCAGATCTTCGGATCCGAACTGTTCCAGCAGCCCCTGATACTGCGGGCGCAAACCCGACAAGGTCGTGCGCGCTGCGCCTGCGCGCGGCTGGCGCAGCAACTCCAGAAGCAGCGCCACTCCGGCCGCGTCGCAGTACTCGACCGCCTGCGCATCGAGCACCACCGCGCGATCGGCGGCTTTACCGAGCGCGGCTTTGGCGCGTTGCCAAAGTTCGGCCACCGAATACGCGTCCAGATTGCCGGCAAAGCGCAGAATCGTCGTGCCGCCGGCTTGTTCGGCGATATCGAGCGTTGCCATCGGTTTAGGCGACTCGAAAACGCAGCATAGTAAGACAGATTGCGCCGGGCGCATAAGCGCCGTCAATAGCGCGTTGCACTACGCCCTCTGCCGCGAGCGGCGCGGGCCGAGCAGTTCGTCGTGAATGGTGACGGCTTCTTCCTTCAGATACTCGAAGAAGGTGCGCGCGAGGATCGACAGCTGCTTACCCGAGGGGTACACGATGTACCAGGAGCGCATGATGGGAAAGCCCTCCACGTCGAGCACCGCGAGCTTGCCGTGCATGGGCTCCAGCAGGAGCGAATGTTGTGAAACGATGGCGAGCCCCATGCCGCCCGCCACCGCCCACTTGATCGCCTCGTTGTTGCCCAGCTCCATCTTGATCTGCAACTCGACCTTGCGCTTCTGCAAGAACTCTTCCGTGGCGATGCGCGTGCCCGATCCTTTCTCGCGCATGATGAAGCGCTCCTTGGCCAAGCGGACGAGCGGAATGCGCCTGCGCTGCGCCAACTCGTGATCCGTGGGCGCGATCACCACCAGCGGATTCTCCAGGAAGGGATGCTTCTCGATGCTCAAGTGCTCGGGCGGAACTCCCATGATGTAGAGATCGTCCAGGTTGGCGACTAAGCGGTCGACTACTTGATCGCGATTGACCACTTCGAGCGCCACGTCGATGCCGTCGAAGCGCCGGCAAAACGGCCCCAGCAGGCGCGGAATGAAATACTTCGCCGTGGTCACGATGGCGAGCTTGAGCTTGCCCGCTTTCACTCCCTTGAGATCGCCCACCGACATCTCGAAACGCGCCCACACGTCGAACAATTCTGCGCAGGTCCTGTACAGCTCTTTCCCCGCGTCGGTGAGGTAGATCTTCTTGCCGACTTGCTCGAACACCGGCAAGCCCACGGTGTCGGCCAGCTGCTTGATTTGCGCCGAGACCGTCGGCTGCACCACGTGCAGTTCTTCGGCAGCGCGGGTAAAGCTGCTGTTGCGGGCGACCGCTTCGAAGATCCGCAACTGGTTCCAGGTGACTCGCATGCACGCCTCGATTATCGATAGATTAATCGCTATCCACTCGATCACAACTCTTCATTTTCTTCTATTTTCTCCCGCGCCTACACTGCGGGCAACTGGATCAGTTAGAGAGCTTGCGCCAGGCAAGGTTCAAGTCGTGCGCAGGCTCGTAGGACGCAGTCTCGCAACCAGGAGATGACATATGATCGAAAACTTGGCAAAGGCAATGTTCGTGAAGTTGGGCGGTCGCCTAGCGCGACCGAGCGAGAATCCACAGCGCGAAGTATGGGTACTGAAACGCCCCGCGAGCACTGCGCGCCCGCGCCGCCGGCCTTGGCGCGTGAAGCCCGCCGTCTCGCAACAAAAAAACTTGCGCAAGGCCTTTTACCTGGCGCGCATGCTCTCGACCTACCGGACGATCCTTGCCATGCGCCTCAAGACTGGCGCCGCGGGTTAGTTACGCGAGACTCACACCGAGCAGTTTGCCGATCGCGTAGGCGCAACCGCCGGAGAGCGCTCCAATAGCGAGCATTCTCGCCCCGCTCCACCAAGCGCCGCGTCCGGTGAACAAGCTCAGCGCCGCGCCGACGCCGAACAGCGCGACCGCCGCCAGCAGCGCGGACAACGCGACTGTGTAGCCCTGCCGCGCGAACAAGAACGGCAGCAGCGGAATCACAGCGCCGAAGGCAAACGCCAACAGCGAGGACACCGCTGCTTCCCAGGGTGAGCCGAGCCCGTCCGGGTCGAGCCCCAACTCTTCGCGCGCCAGCGCGTCGAGCGCGTGCTCGGGGCTGCGCGTGATGCGCTGCGCGAGCGCGTCGGCGTCCTGCGCGCTGAGCCCACGCGCGCGGTAGATCACCGACAGCTCCTGCGCTTCTTCTTCGGGGTACAGTTCGAGCTCCTGGCGTTCGAGTTCGATCTGATGCTCGAACATCTCACGCTGCGAGCGCACAGAGACATACTCACCCGCCGCCATGGAAAACGCCCCGGCGAGAAGTCCTGCCATACCGGACAACAGGATGAAGTTCGGTTCGACGTTCGCGCCCGCCACCCCCAGAATCAAGCTCGCGTTAGAGATGAGCCCGTCATTGACACCGAACACCGCCGCGCGCAGCGCGCCGCCCGAGCGCAACCCCGGATGCCCGCGTCCGATGTCCTCGACGTTGGTCGGCGTCGGATGATCGGTCGCGCGGTTGCCGTACATCGACATGCCGCGCACCTTCATGGCGGCGAGCACGCCCTGCATGGCATACGGCCCGATGCCGCGCACCAAGGCAGCCACTACCCGCGTGCGCAAGTCGGGTTCATAGGCCGCCGGCTCGGCAGCCCCTGCTTCGCGCAGCGCGTTCGCCCAGATCTTCGATTGCTTCTCGGCCGCCTGCGCCAAGGTGGCGAACGCCTCTGCGCGCACGCGGTTGGATTCTTTGCGCGCCAAGATGCGGTACAGATACGCCGAGCGCTGCTCCTCCAACCATCCCTCGCGCGCCACCGCGGTCGCGGCGGCAGCCACCTCGCGCGGTGAGGCGGGCAGGGTCACCGCGGCATCACCTTCGGCGTTTGCGGACGCTGCGCCCACTCGTGCCAAGAGCCGTCGTACACCTTCCACTGTTGGTGCCCGAGCCGGTGCAAGGCAAGCGCCAAGATGCAGGCGGTCACCCCCGAGCCGCAGGTGGTGATGACCGGGCGCGCGGGATCCACGCCGGCGCTCGTGAACAGGCTGGCCAGCGAGGACGCGGGCGCAAAGCGCTTACTCGACGCGTCGAGAAACTTGTCCCACGGCAGATTGACGCTGCCGGGAATATGCCCGCCGGCAATACCTGGATAGCCGGTCGGCAGCTCCCCCGAATAGCGCTTGGCCATGCGCGCGTCGATCAACTGCGCTCCCCGCGCGTCGATGTTGGCCGCCACTTCGGTCCAGTCGGCCACCCATTGCGGGCGAAGGCTTGCCTGAAAAGGCTTGGCCGCCGGCCGCTCCATGCCGGCCGCGGTCGGCCGCCCCTCGGCCAGCCATTGCGTCAAGCCGCCGTCCAAAATCACCACGTTGTCGTGGCCGAACACGCGAAACATCCACCACACGCGCGCCGAAACGTAGTTGGTGTCGTACACCACCACGCGGGTTTGATTGTCGATGCCCAGCGCGCCGACCTTGGCGGCGAACGTCTCCGCGCCGGGCAGCATGTGCGCGTAGGGCGAGGCGTGATCGGAGATGTCCTCGATGTCGAAATACACCGCGCCGGCGATGTGCCGTGCGGCGTACTCGGCGCGCGCGTCGCGCTTTAACTCCGGCAAATACCAAGAGCAATCGACGATGCGCTGATTCGCATCGTGCAAGTGCGCTGCCAGCCACTCAGTGGTCACCAATACGTCTTGGCCTTGCTCTCCGCTCATCGTCATGTACCTTTGTAGGCGGGCGGGCGCTTTTCGTGAAACGCGTTCACGCCTTCCCGGAAATCGTCCGAACTGCGCAGCCGCGCGTAGCAATGCCCTTCCATCTCGATGGCGACCGAGAGCGGGGAGTCCTCGCTGTCGTTGAGCAAGCGCTTCGCGGTGCGCTGCGCGAGCGGCGCGAACTGGCGCAACTCGTCGACCAGCGCCTGCGTCGCCGCCTCCAGCTCGCCGGTCGGCACGCAAGCCACGACGATACCCCATTCCAACGCCTCGCGTCCCGAGATGCGGCGCGAGCGCATCACTATGTCCTTGGTCCGCGCAATGCCGATCATCTTTTGCAGCCGCGCCGAGCCGCCGGAGCCGGGAATCTGCGCGAGCTTCTGCTCCGGCAAGGCGTAGCGCGTCGTGTCGGTGGCGATGCGAAAATCGCACGCCAGCGACAGCTCGAAGCCGACACCGAAGCAATAGCCCTGATTCGCCGCGATCACCGGCTAGGCGCAACTCGCCGGCGCGGCGATGTTCCAGGCGAGCTTCGACACGTGCTCTGGCGAGGCTACGAGAAAGAA
>CAZILI010000255.1:0-6182 GCA_964539965.1 uncultured Burkholderiales bacterium
TGCATCGCGCGAAAGCGCCGTCGCGGCCATGTGGGAATAGATCAGAGGTTCCCTAACAGAGGAGAAGCAAGTGGCGTTTTTCGAACTACGGCAGTACCGCATCAAAGACGGTAAGCGTGAGCGTTGGGTCAAGTTCATGGAAGAGAAAATCATCCCGTTCCAGGTCGAGCGCGGCATGGTGATCTTGGGTCGTTGGATCGATCAAGAGACGCCAGACCACTACGTCTGGCTGCGCCGCTTCGAGAGCGAGGAGGAACGCAAGGCGCTCTACAAAGCCGTGTATGAGGACCCGAAGTGGGCGAACGATATCAAGCCCGCAATCGACGAGATGCTCGATCGCTCGAAGATCCTCGTTACCCGATTGGAGGCATCGCCCAAGTCCGTTATTCGCTAAGTTCCCGCAGAAAAAATTCCTTAGGGTGATCCGCATCCCGGATCACCTTCGCCCGATGCGCTCGATCGCGTCGGAAAATTTTACACGGCCGTAAGAGATAGAGCCGGGCCGCTTCTAGCCGCTTGATTTGGTAGGTCTTCGCTTTCATGGCACATCGCCTGCTAATTGCTGCGGTGCGGAAAAGACCTCACTTTCCGACAAGACCTTTACAACGAGCTGTCAAAACCAAAAAGGCGATATGAAGACCACTACTAAATCCTTGATTGCGGGCGTATTTGTAACGTGTGCCGGCGCTGCGCACGCGTTGCCCGTCATTTACAACGACTCTATCATCGCGGGTCGCGCCGCTTTCGATAGCACGATCACCACGGTGGGTGGAACGCTCAAGACCGACGCCCTATCCGGCCTGTCGGCTAGCACCTCCTGGACTCGCACCGATTACACGATCACCTCGACCAACGGCAACGCGCGCGGCATCGACAGCAGCTATCTCGATCGCACGGGCGAAGACGTGGACGCGATCGGTATCGACCCGCAGTCCCCCGCGCCGACCTCCGGCCTGACCTTCACCTTCACCAATCCGATCAACGCCTTCGGTTTGGAAATCGGCGATTGGGGCACCTGCTGCCAGCCTTCCAGCCTGTACATTTCGTTCGACGGCGGCGCAACGCGTTTGGTCGCCACCTCGTTGGCATACAACGACAACCCCGGACTCGCTGTCGGAGACGGCTATCGCAACTTTGTCGGGGCGATCGACGATACGGGCACGTTCTCGACCATCACCTTCTACGGCGACGGCTTCGGCGAGTATCTGGTGGCGGGCGGTACGATCCGCTACGCGACGGTCAAGGAGGGCTCCGTGTCGGGCCAAGTGCCGGAACCCGCCTCGCTCGCGCTGATGGGATTGGGCCTGGTCGGGGTCGTCGCCACCTTGCGCAAGAAGGCCAACGCCTAGTCCAAGTCGACTCCAATCGGTAGACACCAGGGGCGGCTGCGTGCCGCCCCTTTTTTTCACCTTGCCGAGTGTCGGAAAAATGAAATAAAATCACCGGCTTTCCCGCTTCGACTCTCGGATTCCAAGCATGGTAGTCATCAGACTTGCGCGCGGCGGCGCGAAGAACCGTCCGTTCCACAACATCGTGGTCGCCGATCATCACAACCGTCGTGACGGGAGGTTTATCGAGCGCCTCGGCTTTTATAACCCCATGGTGCCCGAGGGGCCCGAGAATCTTCGCCTCAACCTCGACCGGGTGAACCACTGGAAGAGCAGAGGCGCGAAGGCCTCCGACGCCGTGGAGAAATTGATTCGGCGTGCCAGCGCGGCTCTCACCGGCGCGCAGTAGCGAGGCACGCGCCGTACCCGACGATTTGGTGGTCATGGGGCAGGTCATCGCCCCGTTCGGGGTGCAGGGGTGGTTGCGGCTTCGGGTGTATACCGAGACCGCTGACGCGCTCGCCGAGTATGCGGATTGGTGGATCGAGCGAAGCGGGCAGTGGGCGCCTTACACGGTTGAGAGCGCGGCGGTGGGGACCAAAGGTCTGCGCGCCAAGCTGCGCGAGATTCCCGACCGCACCGTGGCCGAGGCTTTTCGCGGCGCGCGCATCGCGGTGTCGCGGGCTGACTTGCCGAAGCTCGAAAACGAGTTCTATTGGTCGGACCTGGTAGGACTGGAAGTGCGCAACGCGCGCGACGAGCGACTCGGGGTGGTGAGTTCGCTCATGGAAGGCGCTCAGAGCGTGTTGGTGGTCGCGGGTGAGCGCGAGCGCCTCATTCCGGCGCCGATGATCACCGCGGTCGACTTGCAAGGGCGCCTCATCAGGGTCGACTGGGAGTTGGAATACTAGAAGCGCGTGATCTTCGACGTCGTCACGCTGTTTCCCGAGATGTTCGACGCGCTGGTGCGCTGCGGGGTGACGCGGCGAGCGGTCGAAGAGGGGCACATCGAGTTGCGCCTGTGGAATCCGCGCGATTTCACGACCGACAACTACCGGACGGTCGACGATAGGCCGTACGGCGGCGGACCGGGCATGGTGATGCTGGCCGAGCCGCTAGAGTGCGCAATCTCCGCGGCGCGCGAGCGGCAGCGCGGCTGCGGTGTGGAGCGATCGAAAGTGATCTGCCTGTCGCCGCAAGGTCGGCTGCTTGATCACGCAACAGTGATGGCGCTCAGCGGTGAGGCGGGGCTGATCTTGCTCGCGGGCCGCTATGAGGGCATCGACGAGCGCTTGCTGCATCGTTCGGTCGACGAAGAGATCTCGATCGGCGATTACGTGGTCTCGGGCGGCGAGTTGCCCGCAATGGTGTTGATGGACGCGATCGCGCGTCAGCTGCCGGGCGTGCTGGGCGACAGCGAGTCGGCTCGACAGGACTCGTTCGTCGACGGTTTGCTCGATTGCCCGCATTACACGCGCCCGGAAGTCTATGGCGGCGAGCGCGTGCCGGCGGTGCTGTTGTCAGGGCATCACGGCGAGATCGAGCGCTGGCGGCGCAAGCAGGCGCTGGGGCGGACCTGGCAGCGGCGCCCGGATTTGTTGGCGCGCGTGCGTTTGAGCGCAAGCGATCAGCGGCTGTTGGACGAATTCAAGCAAGAACAGGGACTCTAGGAGAGGTAGATGGACATCATCGCGCAAATCGAGAAGGACGAAATCACGCGGCTCGGCAAGACTATTCCCGAGTTTGCTCCGGGCGACACGGTCATCGTCAATGTGAATGTGGTGGAAGGCGATCGCCGGCGCGTGCAGGCCTACGAGGGTGTGGTCATCGCCAAGCGCAATCGCGGATTGAACTCTTCGTTCATCGTGCGCAAGGTTTCTTCGGGCGAGGGTGTGGAGCGGACCTTCCAGACCTACTCGCCGCTTATCGCCAGCATCGAAGTCAAGCGCAAGGGGGCGGTGCGGCGCGCTAAGCTGTACTACCTGCGCGAGCGCTCCGGCAAGTCGGCGCGCATCCGCGAGAAGCTAAAGCGTCACAGCAGCGAAGAGGCGGCAAGCTAGCACGGCGCCCGCATCCCCACGCGGGGCTGCGACGCCTTTGCCCGATCTCGCTCGGGATCGGGTACTGTGTGTAGTATCAGCATTAAGCCGTTTGTGGACAAGGCTTGATATGCGATACTCCCGGGGAGTATGCACATCCCTGCAGGGCGGCGATAATCCGCGATCATGATTTCCCGGCTCGCTTGCGCGCGCGTGGCGCGATGACGGCATCCCGGCGCGTGCCGCGTGGCGCCCGTGCCGTGCACGCGGCGCGGCTCGCTACGCCGTTCGGCGCGGTCGGCATTCGCATCGACGAGGAGTGGCTGGTGGGTGTGGACTTGCTCGCCGCCCTCGGCGAGCCCCTGCCTCCGACTTCGTCGCTCGCCCGCGAGGTGTGCGAGCAGTTGCGAGCGTATTTCGCGGACGCGCGTTTCCGCTTCGATCTGCCGCTGGACGTAAACGGCACCGATCACCAGAAGGCGGTCTGGATGGTCATGCAGCGCATCGCGCCCGGCGACACGCTTACCTACGGCGAACTCGCGCGGCGCATCAAGTCCTCGCCGCGCGCCGTCGGTCAGGCGTGTGGCGCTAACCGCATTCCGATCGTCATTCCCTGCCATCGCGTGGTGTCGCGCGCCGGGTTGGGGGGATTCATGAACGCGCAAGGCGGAGACCCGCTCGCGATCAAGCGCTGGCTGCTCGAGCATGAGCGCCTCCGACGACCTGCTTGACCGCTTTTGCGACGCGCTGTGGCTGGAAGACGGCTTGGCGCAAAACACGCTGCAAAGCTACCGCCGGGATGTCGCGCAGTTCGCTGCCTGGCTCGCCGACTGCCACAAGCGCCCGCTAGCCCAGGCGCGGCGGGCGGATGTCCAAGCTTATCTTGGCCACCGCATCGGGGTGGACAAAGCGAAGCCGCGCTCTACCGCCCGCTTGTTGTCGAGTCTGAAGCGCTTCTACCGCTACGCCGCGCGTGAGCGCGTGGTCGAAGCCGACCCCACCTTGCGCGTCGACGCGCCGAAGATCCCACGCAGCCTGCCCAAGACGCTGAGCGAGGCGGACGTCGAACGTTTGCTGCTGGCGCCCAAGCCGAGTTCTCCGCGCGGCCTGCGCGACAAAGCGATGCTCGAGACTTTGTACGCCAGCGGTTTGCGGGTGTCGGAGTTGGTGGCGCTCAAGCTGCCGCAGGTGAGCCTCGACATGGGCGTGGTGCGCCTGATGGGCAAGGGCGCTAAAGAGCGGCTGGTGCCGATTGGCGAGGTCGCGCTCGATTGGCTGCAACGCTACTTGCGCGACGGCCGCGCCGCCTTGCTGGCGCGTAGACCGAGCGACGCCTTGTTTGTGACGGGACGCGCGCGCGCGATGACGCGGCAAATGTTCTGGCACTTGATCAAACGTTACGCCATTCAGGCGGGGATCGCGCCGGCCATCTCGCCGCACACTTTGCGGCATGCCTTCGCCACACATCTGCTCAACCACGGCGCCGACCTGCGCGTGGTGCAACTCCTACTCGGCCACGCCGACATCTCGACGACACAAATCTATACCCACGTCGCGCGCGAACGCTTGAAGCAAGTGCACGCCAAGCATCACCCGCGCGGCTAGACCCAGCGGGGATCACGCCGAGCACACGGTATACTACCGGTCCATGTGGGCAATTGTGTTCGCGGCCGCGGCTTACCTGCTGGGCTCGCTGTCGTTCGCTGTGATCGTCAGCCGCGCGCTCGGACTGCCCGATCCGCGCAGCTACGGGTCCGGCAATGCCGGCGCGACCAACGTGCTGCGCAGCGGCAGCAAGCTCGCCGCGGCGCTCACCCTACTCGGAGATCTGCTCAAAGGCCTGCTCGCCGTGCTGCTGGCGCGACTCGCCGCCGCTTATCTGCAGCTCGGCGAAGCGCCGGTCGCGGGCGCCACGTTGGCCGTGATGCTCGGGCATTCTTATCCCGTGTTTTTTCAGTTCAAGGGCGGCAAAGGGGTTGCTACCGCCTTGGGGGTGTTGCTCGCACTGAGTTGGCAGATGGGATTGATCGTCGCCATCGTGTGGGTGATCACGGTGCTGATTTGGCGTATTTCTTCGCTCGGCGCGATCGTCGCCGCAGCGCTGGCGCCGTTCTTGGCGATGCATTTCTTCGGCAACCATGTGTTCACGGCCGCCGTGGTCGCGCTAACCGTCTTTGTACTCTGGCGTCACCGCGGCAACGTGCAGAAATTGCTCGCCGGCAGCGAAGGCAAAATCGGCCAGGTTCGCTAGCGCATGCCGGGCATCATGCCCTTCATGCCGCGCATCATCTTGGCGAGCCCGCCCTTCTGCATCATCTTCATCATCTTTTGTAGCTGCTCGAACTGATTGAGCAGCCGATTCACTTCCTGCACTTGAACGCCGGCGCCCGTCGCGATGCGACGCTTGCGCGAGGCCTTGATAAGTTCGGGGTTGCGACGCTCGCGCGGCGTCATGGAGTTGATGATGGCCTCGGTACGCGCGATCATCTTGTCGTCGGCGGGCATGCCTTGCGCCATCGCGCCGAACTGCGCGGGCAGCTTATCCATGAGACCGGCTACCCCGCCCATCTTCTTCATTTGCTGAAGCTGGCTCTTGAAGTCTTCCAAATCGAAAGACTTGCCGGTCTTCATCTTCTTGGCGAGCTTTTCCGCCTCTTCCCGGTCGACGTTGCGAATCGCGTCTTCGACCAGGCCTACCACGTCACCCATACCCAAGATGCGCGAGGCCATGCGTTCCGGATGGAACGGCTCGAGCCCGGTCAATTTCTCGCCGACGCCGATAAACTTGATCGGCTTCTGCGTGACATGCCGCACC
>CAZILI010000256.1:0-6181 GCA_964539965.1 uncultured Burkholderiales bacterium
GTACCGATGGCGCAACTGCTGCGCGACAATCGCATCTGGGGTCCACGCCAGCGCACGGTCGAGCTGGCGGCGCGCCGCTTGGACTCGGCGAGGCTCGAGGCGGCGCTCGAAGCCGCGGCGCATTGCGACCGTATGATCAAGGGCGTGGCGGCGGGCGACACCTGGCAAGCCCTGCTGGACTTGGGTCAGCGCGTGCAGGGTCGCAAACCGCTTTCTGAGGGGTATAGCCTTACAGGCTAGACCTGGTATGGCCTCTGGGCATGTACCGGTACAGGTACCGGACTACGGCGTGATCCGCGGCGAGAACTGGGCTTCGCGCTCGACGCGCGCCGCAACCGCGCGCGCCTGCTCGAGCGTGGTGTAAGGGCCAGCGCGAACGCGGTACAGGCCGTCGGCGGCCGTGATCTGAGTGGCGCTTTTGAGAAAGCCGAGTTCCCTGGCGACATAGCCGCGAAAACTCTCCGCGCTTGCTTGCGCGGCGAACGCGCCGAGCTGCAGGAATATCTGCGTGTCTGCCGCCGGTGTCGTCTCGACCGTCTTGCTGAGCGTCACGGGTGCCGCGGTCGCCGCGACCGGCACCGCGGTCGGCGCACTCGGGTCGATCAGCTCAACTTCCACCTGCGCGCTGCCGCGCTCGGCGTAACCCAACTTGAACGCCGCGGTGTAGGAAAGATCGATCAGCCTTTGGTGCAGGAACGGGCCGCGATCGTTGACCCGCACCACGACCGACTTGCCCTTGGCCAAATTGGTGACGCGCGCGTAGCTTGGAATCGGCAGGGTGGGATGGGCGGCGCTCATTTGATACATGTCGTAGATCTCGCCCGATGCGGTAGGCTTGCCGTGAAAGCGGCGCCCGTACCACGAGGCAACACCGCGTTCGCGATAGTTGGAGAGCGCGCGCAGCGGTGTGTAGGTGGAACCAAATACTTCATAGGGCTGATTGGCGAAGCGATGTAGCGGTTCCGCCCGCGGCACGGCATCGGGCGTGCGCTCGAGATCCGGCGGGGGAGCCTCGCCTGGGCCGTCGTCCAAGTAGTAGCCGCCCGAGCGTGCAGTTCGATCGTTCGGCGCGGTGGGCGCGCTCGCCGAAGGGCGCTCAACCGACGGCGGGGGCACTGGCGATCGCGGTGGCAGCGGCGGGTGCTTGGTGGTGGAACAGCCGGCCAAGACCAACAGCGCGAGCGCGTATCGTATGCTCAGCCGGCGGCGCGCGAGCGCGCCCTGACGAATCGAATTCATGCCGAATCGCATCATGTTTGCACGAGTTTCTTGTTGCTGTTGATGGACATGAGAATGCCGAGTGCGATCAATATGGTCACCATGGAGGTGCCGCCGTAGCTCACCAGCGGTAGCGGCACGCCGACCACCGGCAGTATGCCGCTCACCATGCCCATATTGACGAAAGCGTACGTGAACAGGGTCAAGGTCAGCGCGCCGGCGATCAGCCGGCCGAACAGAGTCGAGGCGGTATGCGCGATCACCAGCCCGCGCGCCAGCAAGACCAAATACAAGGCAAGCAGCAGCAGGTTGCCGACCATGCCGAACTCCTCGCCGAACACGGCGAAGATGAAGTCGGTGGTGCGCTCGGGCAGAAAATCCAAGTGCGCCTGCGTCCCCTTGAGCCAGCCTTTGCCGTTGAAACCGCCCGAGCCGATGGCGATGGTCGACTGAATGATGTGATAGCCGGTGCCGAGCGGATCTTGCGTCGGGTCGAGCAAAGTGAGCACGCGCTGTCGCTGATAGTCGTGCAGCGCCGACCAAACCACGGGCGCGCACAGCGCGCCCAGCACGCCCGCGCCGATCATGAGCTTCCAACTCAAGCCGGCGAGAAAGATGACGTAGAAGCCCGCCGCCGCGATCAGCAGCGCCGTGCCCAAGTCGGGCTGCCGGGCGATCAACGCGACCGGCACCGCCAGCAACGCGCCGGCCACGACGTAGTCGGTAAAGCGCGCCGCGCCCTCGCGCCAATGAAAGTACCAGGCGATGGTGAGCGGCATGGCGATCTTCATGAGCTCGGAAGGCTGAATGGTGACCACGCCCAGGTGCAGCCAGCGGCGCGCGCCGTTGCGGATTTCACCGAACAGCGCGACGCCGACCAACAGTACCAGCGCCACCACATAGATCGGCAGGGCGAGCCGCATCAACACCTGCGGCGATATGAACGCTGCGATGAACCACATGCAGCCGAGCGCCACCGCGATGTTGCGCACCTGATCGGCAACCTTGCCCGAGTCCTCGCCCGCGGCGCTGTACAGCACGGTGAGGCCGAACGTCATCAAGATGAACGCGACCGTGAGCAAGGTCGGATCGAGCGAGCGGAACAACCGGTCGAACAGAAATCTAATCATGTTCAACTTCGTCGCCTTCTTGCTCCTGAATCGGCGCCGGCGGCTCTTTGCCCAGCAGATAGTAGTCGAACACGATGCGCGCCATGGGCGCGGCGGTCGAGCCGCCGTGACCGCCGTTCTCCACGATGATGCCGAGCGCGAGCTTGGGCGCGTCGGCCGGCGCGTACGCCACGAACAGCGCGTGGTCGCGATGCCGCTCGTGCACCTTGCTCTCTTCGTATTTCTCGTTTTGCTTGATGCCAATCACTTGCGCGGTGCCGGTCTTGCCGGCGATGGTGTACGGCGCGCCTTGGGCGGCGCGAAACGCCGTGCCGCCCGGTTGGGTGACACCCACCATTGCATCGCGCACGAACGCGAGGTGCTCCGCGTTGAACAGGCCCGGGCCGTCGTCGGCGACTTCCACCGGCCTCACCTGGTTGGTGCGGCTGTCTTGTATGGCTTTTACGAAGTGCGGCTTGATCGGCACGCCGTTGTTCGCCAGCACCGCCACCGCGTGCGCAAGTTGTAGCGGCGTCACCAGAATATAGCCTTGACCGATGCCGGCGATCACCGTCTCGCCCGGATACCATTCCTGCTTGAAGCGCTTGCGCTTCCAGGCGGGGGAGGGCAGAACGCCGGTGGACTCACCGGAGACGTCGACCCCGGTAGGTTGGCCGAAGCCGAACTTGGCGAGGAATTCTGCCATGCGGTCGATGCCGAGCTCATGCGCCAAGCCGTAGTAGTACGTGTCGCATGACACGATCACCGATCGCCTCATATCGACCGATCCGTGACCGCTCGGCTTCCAACAGCGATAGCGGTGCGACGAGCCGGGCAGCGAGTAGCCGCCCGGATCGAATATCGTGTCCGAGGGGCCGCGCTTGCCGTAGTGCAGGCCGGCGAGCGCCATGAAGGGCTTAATGGTCGAGCCGGCGGGATATTGGCCACGCAGCGCGCGGTTGTTGAGCGGTTTGTCGAGGGAGTTGTTGTAGTCGTCCCAATTCGCTTGGTCGATACCGTCGACGAACAGGTTGGGGTCGTAGCCCGGTTGGCTGACAAACGCCAAGATCTCGCCGGTGGCGGGCTCAATCGCCACCAGCGCGCCGCGATAGCTGCCGAAGGCGCGTTCGGCCACCTGCTGCAACTTCAAGTCCAACCCCAAGATGACGTTGTTGCCGGCGGTGGGTTCCTGGCGCGACAGCGAGCGCACGGCGCGGCCGCCGGCATCGGTCTCGAGCTGCTCGAAGCCGGTGGTGCCGTGCAGCTCGTGCTCGTAGCTTTCTTCGATGCCGGTCTTGCCGATATGGTCCGAGCCGCGGTAGTTGGCGAGTAGACCGTCGGCTTCCAGTCGCTCCAGATCCTTGTCGTTGATGCGGCCGATGTAGCCGACAATGTGCGAGGACGAAGTGTTCTGCGGATAGCTGCGAAACAAGCGCGCGTTGATGTCGATGCCGGTGAAGCGGTAGCGATTGACAGCGAAGCGCGCCACCTCCGGCTCGGTGAGTCGGTTCTTGATCGGCAGGCTTTCCGAGCGATGGCTCTCTTCGCGCAGCTTCTTGAAGCGCCGCCGGTCGCGCGGGGTGATCTCCACCAGCGGCGACAGCGCGTCGATGGCCGCGTCGATATTGGCCACCCGGCTGGGCGTGATCTCCAGCGTGTAGGCGGAAAAATTATGCGCCAGCACGTGGCCGCGGCGATCGAGGATCAGGCCGCGACTGGGCGCGACCGGCACGATGGTCATGCGGTTGTTGTCCGACAAGGTCTGGTAATGGTCGTGGGCAAGCACCTGCAGAAAGTAGAACCGCGTCGCGAGAATGCCGAATGCGCTTACGATTGCGACCGCGCAAAACCATAGGCGGATGCGAAAGCGCCACAGCTCCAGTTGCGGATTGCGCAGCGCCGCCCCGACCATCACTCGCCGTCTGCGAAAGCACGCCGCGCGTGCAGATACTCAATCGCTATCGCGATCGGCAGCCAAAGCAGGGCGCCGAACACGCCGCCCAGAAAAAATGTCATGCCCGGGAACGTGCTCGGCAAAAACGCGTAGGTCAGCGCAAGTACTACCTGGGCCGCCAGCAAGATGGCCAACACGTGGAGCGCCTGCTGCCACAAGCGGAACTTGAGGATGCGCACACGCAATATGAGCGCCAAATAAACGGCGACCACGTAGGTCAAACAGTGTTGTCCGATGACGCCGGCGGCGGCGACGTCCATAACGATACCGAGGATGAAGGCGACGATGAAGCCCACCAGGCGCGGTTGGTAGATCGCCCAATACACCAACAAGACGAGCGGCAGATCGGGACGGACAGCGCTCAAGGCGCGGTCGATCGGGATGAGCTGCAAGATGCACGCCGCCACGAGGGTCACGAATACCAGGCGTATGCCGGGCGGCGCCCGCAATTCGTCTCGACTGGCCGGTGCGAGATCCATGGCGTGGTACCTAACGCTGCGGCTTCTTGCCGGCTGCGGTCGCGGCGGCGGCAGGCTGATCGTACGCCGGGTCGAGCGGTGGAACGGCCTTCTGCGCTTCGTTCGACAGCACCAGCACGTGACGATCGTGATCGACCTGCGCGACCGGGGTGCACGTGATCTTGGCGAACACGTAAGCGGCATTGCGCTCGATGTTGCTCACTTTCGCCACCGCGAGCCCGGCCGGATAGGTGCCGTCGATACCGGAGGTGACCAGCAGATCGCCGTTCTGCACGTCGGCGTTGACCGGCACGAACGGCAGGTCGAGCGTGCCCTCTTGGCCGTTGCCGAACACGACAGCACGCAGGCCGTTGCGGCTCACCATGACGGGCACGGCCTGGTTCTTATCGGTGAGCAAGGTGATCTCACTGGTGAAGGCAAACACCCGTGTTACTTGGCCGACGATGCCGTCGGCGTCGATGACGGCGAGTCCTGGCACGACGCCTTGGCGCATGCCCTTGTCGACCACCACCCGGCGGCTGAAGGGATTTTGTCCGGTATGAATGATCTCGACCAGCTGCGCTTGCTCCTTGATGCGCTCGCGCGCGCCGAGCACCCTACGCAGATTGTCGACCTCGGATTCAAGCAGCGACAAGCGTTGCAGTTGCTGCGACTGGGTCAGCAGCGCCTGACGCAAGCGCTCGTTGTCTTCGTGCAGCTGCGCTTGGGTGCCGAAGAAGGCCCGCGCACGCTCGAACAACTGCGCCGGCGTTGCCACCACCTGTTGGATCGGATGCACCACGGTCGCGACCGCGACGCGCAAGGTCGGCAAATACTTGAAGCGCGCGTCGGCGACCATCATCGCGATCGCGACGGCAGAGAAGAACAACAGACGTACGAGTGGGGAAGGGCCGCGTACGAAAAATTCAGGCGGTTGCGTAACCATGGCGACGCCCGCATGATGCGGCGCCGCGGCGCGAGCGCGGCGCAGGAGCGATTACACGCTGCGCGCTCTGCGTGGCGCGCCTCACTCGCTCGCGAACACGTTGCCGAGCTTGTCCATTTCTTCGAGCGCGCGCCCGGATCCCCGCACGACACAAGTCAGCGGATCCTCCGCGACGATGACCGGCAAGCCGGTTTCTTCCACCAGCAAGCGATCGAGATCGCGCAGCAGCGCACCACCGCCGGTCAACACCATGCCTTTTTCGGCGATATCGGCGCCGAGTTCCGGCGGCGTCTGCTCGAGCGCTTGCTTGACCGCGCCGACGATGCTATTGAGCGGGTCGGTGAGCGCTTCCAGGATTTCGTTGCTCGAAATGGTGAAGCTGCGCGGAATGCCTTCCGCCAAGTTGCGCCCTTTGCCTTCCCTCTCCTTGACTTCGGAGCCGGGGAAGGCCGAGCCGATTTCCTTCTTGATCTGCTCGGCGGTCGACTCGCCGATC
>CAZILI010000257.1:0-6142 GCA_964539965.1 uncultured Burkholderiales bacterium
CGAGGTTAGCGCTTATAGTAACTCGAATGCCTACCCTAGCATCGCTCCTGCGCGAAGTTCGTTCGTGCGACATGTGTGCGGCCCATCTGCCGCTTGGCCCGCGCCCGGTTATCCAAGTCCATCGCGCGGCGCGCATCCTGATTGCGGCTCAAGCACCCGGAAGAAAGGTTCACGAAACCGGCGTAGCGTTCAACGACGCGAGCGGCGAAAGACTTCGCGCATGGTTGGGGATGTCGCGCGATGTGTTCTACGACGCCAAGCAAGTCGCCATCCTGCCAATGGGCTTCTGTTTCCCGGGAACGGGCAGGTTCGGCGACCTGCCGCCTCGCGCCGAGTGCGCGCCGGCGTGGCGGGCGGTGTTGCTATCGCACTTGAAGAATCTCGAACTCACACTGGTCATCGGCCAGTACGCGCAGGCTTATCATCTCCCAACCGCGGGCGGCTCACTCACCGAGGTAGTTCAGGCATGGCGCAAGCTCTGGCCTCAAACCGTGCCCTTGCCGCATCCAAGTCCGCGCAATAACCGGTGGTTAAAGCGAAATCCATGGTTCGAGAAAGAACTCGTTCCGGTTCTTCAGTCTAGAGTGTCGGAGATTCTCGCCCATCCCGAAAAAATCGTCATGAAGTCGATGGCGCGCAGTTAGGGTTTCGAGAACTTGGCGGTAGGGCCAATCGCGTCGGCGAATTATTTGTGGTGAGTTGCCCTGAGGAAGATCATTGCGCCCGTCAATGCGAACAAAACGATGCCAGAAAAGTCCGTGCTGGCTTTTTTGCCCCGTTCGCGTATCATGCCGACTCCGCTGTTCCCGAGCCAATTGGAACAGCGTGCCTTGTCCCTGACCCCGTCGTTGCTGATTCCTACCTAGAATCAAAGCCTGCCGGTTAGCGACACGCGCTGGCGGCCTTCCCAGTCGATCGCCGTAACCCCTCCACTCGCCAGCAGCGCGACCAGCGCTGCGCTGCGGTGGTGCGCCTGCGCGCCCATCAACGATACGCATTGGAACCACGTGAATCAAAGCGAACTTATCTGTTTCGAAGATCTCAACTTGCATCCTCTCGTGTTGCGCGCCGTGCGCGAGTCCGGCTACGAGGCACCTACCGTCGTGCAGGCGCAGGCGATCCCCGCGCTGCTCGCGGGTTCGGACCTCATGGTGTCCTCGCAAACCGGCAGCGGCAAGACCGCTGCGTTCATGCTGCCGGCACTGCACAAGCTGGCGGAACCGGCGCGTGCGCCGGGCCACGGTCCGCGCATGCTGGTGCTCTCGCCCACGCGTGAGCTCGCCGCTCAGATCACCGCGGCGGCCGACAAGTACGGTCGCTATCTCGCCCGCCTCAAAGTTGCGAGTGTACTGGGTGGCATGCCGTATCCGGTGCAAAACCGTCTACTGTCGAAGCCGCTCGACATTCTCGTCGCCACGCCCGGGCGCTTGCTCGATCATATAGAGCGCGGCCGCGTCGACTTCGCGCGCCTGGAAATGTTGGTGCTGGATGAGGCCGATCGCATGCTCGACATGGGGTTCATCGACGATGTCGAGCGCATCGTCGGCGCGACACCAAAGACGCGGCAGACGCTGCTGTTCTCCGCCACCTTGGATGCTCGCATCGCTCAGCTCGGGCGCAATCTCTTGAACCGGCCGGTGCGGATCGAAACCGCGCCCGCCGGGGCGCGTCACGAGAACATCGAACAGCGCTTGCACTATGTCGACGACTTGGCGCACAAGGGCCGTGTGCTAGATCATCTGCTGCGCGACGTCGACTTGAAGCAGGCGATCGTATTCACCGCCACCAAACGCGACGCCGACACACTCGCGGGCGATCTCGCCGATCAAGGGCACGACGCCGCGGCGCTGCACGGCGACATGGCGCAAGGCGCGCGCAACCGCACGCTGCAAAGCCTGCGCAATGGGCGTGTGCGCGTGTTGGTGGCCACCGACGTCGCGGCGCGCGGCATCGACGTGCCGAGCATCACCCACGTGATCAACTACGATCTGCCGAACTCGGCCGAAGATTATGTCCATCGCATCGGCCGCACCGGGCGTGCCGGCAAACGCGGTACGGCGATCAGCTTCGCGGGGCCGAGCGACCGTTTCCACTTGAGTCGCATCGAGCGCTTCATCGGGCAACCGATCGCAGCGCAAGTGATCGCGGGCTTGGAGCCGCGCATGAAGCCAAGCCAGCACGACCGCGCGCGGCCTGCCGCGCCCGGGGCTCGACGTGGTCGCACAACCAACGCTCGCCATGTCGACAGCAGCGGCACGGGTGACAAGCTGCGGCGCGGCGCGCAAGCGTATCGCTCGAAAGAGCGCTGGTAGCCCAGCGGCGCAAGCGGCCGCGAGGCGAACGACGGCGCGGCGCCGTGGGTATACTCTTCGGCCGTGAGCGTGCTTTCAATCGCGCCGCCTTCGGCGGGCAAGCGAAGCGTGAATGGGTCGACGCCGCCGGGGCGCCTCTCGATCGGAGCAGTTAGCCCTCCGGCGAGAGCAACTTCGAACAGGCCGTTTGCTTGGTCGGTGCTGCTATGAATCGGCGCGCGCGTTGATCGTAGGGGTAACTGCGCGGCCCGTACGGTGCACAGTCACGGCTGAGCATGAACCCCCAAGCGGCGTTGCCTGTTTTTGGCCGCATGTCCTCGTTCAGTACCAGACCAACCTCATCGTTGACCCGCCACAGATACTCGAGAGTGGGATCGGCATTGGCATCCAGTACGTACACTAGCCCTTGCGGATAGTCCACTACGCCGCGCCGAACGGACCACGTCCCCTCTCTGACGACTCGCTCGTTGCTCTCGCCCACGCCCACCTGACCGAGCCAGTACGTGGTCGGGACTCGCCCCGCTTCGCGTCCGTACAGCACCAGTTCGACTTTGCGCATCTCGCAGCTTTGCACCGCGCATGGAATGCGGCCAACGTAAATCGCCACAATCGGGTCACCGGCACCGTTTCGTTCGGGATAAGGCCGCTCGAACGTGGTCTGCACCGGACTTGTGGAACGGCATGCCGACAGAAAAACCGCGCACAACATGGTCAATCCGAGTGGTGCTCTCATTTGCTACCTCAAGCCTCGACCGATTCGGACACACAATACGCGGGTCGAACAGCGAGCACAAGCGTGGAGCCAATCCGTGATCCACCGCGCAAAGGGGGCGCACTACCGGTGATGGCGCATGCAGTAAGATTAGCCTCCCACTTCGATCTGCTGGCGAGGCCGTGTGCGCCCGGCAACTACAGGAGTCTTGACGATGGACGATTTTCGCATCGTGGCGCTGCCCGGCGACGGAATAGGCGTCGAGGTGATGCGCGCATGCCTCGAAGTGTTCGACGTGCTGCAACAGCGCAGCGGCGGCTATCGGCTGCGTTTCGAGGAGCACCCCGGCGGCGCGCAGCACTATGTCGACACCGGCGTTGCCTTTCCGGATTCGTCGATGCGCGCATCGACGGAGGCGGACGCCATCTTGTTCGGCGCGATGGGGTTGCCGCACGTGCGCCACCCCGAAGGAACCGAGATCGCCCCGCAACTCCACCTGCGAGCACAACTCGACCTCTATGCCGGAGTGCGCCCCATACGCGCAATCCCTGGGGTACCTCTGCCGCTCGCCGACCCTCGCGCCTCGAGCATCGACTTCGTGATCGTACGCGAGCAAACCGAGGGTTGGTTTTATGGACGCCTGAACCCGAGTGCCGTGCCGGATGCCGGTCCCGATGCCGCGTACGACCTCGGTCGCACCACGCGCGCCGGCTCGCAGCGGCTGTTCGAATTCGCGTTCGCACTCGCCGAGCGCCGCCGGCAGCGAGCGCCCTCGAAGGGCAAGGTCACCTGCGTCGACAAGTCTAACGTGCACCGCGGACAAGCGCTGATGCACGCAGTGTTTCGGGACGTCGCGAAGAAGCACCCTGAGATTGCGGCCGATCACTGCTACGTCGACGCCATGGCGCTCAACATGGTCCGCAAGCCCTGGGACTACGACGTACTACCGGTCGAGAACCAGTTCGGCGACATCCTCTCGGACTTAGGCGCAGGCCTCATCGGCGGCATGGGCATGGCGCCGTCGGCGGATATCGGCGACCGCCACGGCCTCTTCCAACCGGCGCACGGCACTGCGCCGGACATTGCGGGCCAAGGCAAGGCGAACCCGACGGCGATGTTGCTGTCCGCCGCGATGATGCTCGAGTGGCTGGGCGAGCAGCACGCAGTGCGTGCGCTCACCGAGGCCGCGATCCGTCTCGAGAGCGCAGTCGACGCGGTGTTCGCTTCGCGCGCGGTGATGCCGTTCGAGTTCGGCGGCGGCGACGGCACGACGGCGATTACCCGCGCGGTTATCGATGCGCTCGTCCGCGCGAGGTCAACGTGACAGGGAACACGAACATCTCGATCCACTCACTCGCAGAGAGACCATCGAACCGGTCATACCGCGCGCCGGACCTCACTCCCGCTTGATATTCGCGGTGCGAATGACTTTGGCCCACGCATCGAGTTCCTCGCGCACGAAGCCGTCCAGCGTGGCGGGATCCATGTAGCTCGCGAACGCGCCCTGTTCCTCGATACGTTGGCGAAACGCCTGATCCTCGACCACTTTGCGGATTTCGACGCTCAATCGATCGACGATCGGTCTCGGCGTGGCGGCAGCAGCGAAGACAGCGAACCAGGATTCGATCTCGTAACCCGCGAGTCCCGCTTCGGCGGAGGTCGGCACGTCCGCTAGCGCCGGGTGGCGCCGCTTTGCGGTATAGGCGAGCATCTTCACCTTGCCGGCTTTGGCGTGGCCCACAACGGAGGGCGGAGTCGTGATGAAGAGATCGACTTGGCCGCCGATCAAGTCGTTCAGCGCGGGCGCGGCACCTTTGTACGGCACATGCGTCACCGCCACCCGCGTCGCCTGGCCGAACAACTCGCCGGCGATGTGCTGGATCGATCCCTGGCCGGAAGACGCATACAGCAAGCCCTTCGTGCTGCGGCGCCCATAGTCCATCAGCTCCTTGAGGGAGCGCACCGGCAGCGCCGCGCTGACCGCAATCACATGCGGCGCCCGCATCAGCATCGCTACGCCGGTAAAGTCGGTGCCCGGTTTCCAGCGTAAGTCGGGAAACAGCGCCGGATTACCGACGTGATAGCCGGAGTACTGAATCAAGAAGGTGTAGCCGTCAGCCGGCGCGCGCAAGGTGGCTTCGGCACCGATATTGCCGCTCGCACCGGGCCTGTTTTCGACCACGATAGTTTGTCGCAGCGCCCTCGACAACGGCTCGGCGAGCATGCGCCCTATGAAATCGGTGGATCCGGCGGCCGCCGCCGGGACGATGAAAGTGATGGGCTTGCTGGGCCAAGGCTGCGCGTGGACGCCCGCAACTAGAATCAACAGGCCGAATAGAGCGGCAACAAGGTGTCGGTACATTGGGGTTCACCCTTTCCGGTGCGGCTCAACGATACATCAGCCCAGGCTGAGCGTGCAGCCTGAAATCTTACGCATCTTCCTCCCAAACCTCGCATTACTCACCGCGGCCAACGGTGGGAACACTACCCGCTCGATGATCCAGCCCGCGTCGCGTACTGTGGGCGGTATACTCGGTAACGATGAGCAAAGCCTTCGACCTCGCCGCCTTCGGCCGCGACGCAGTCCGCTCTTGGATCGAGGTCGACGGCGCTCGGCTGCACGCGGTTTGCGCGGGGTCGGGCGAACCCCTGGTATTGATTGCGGGCTGGCCGCAGTCGCTGTGGGCTTGGCGGCACGTGCTGCCACGGCTCGCGGCCCGCTACCGTGTAATCGCGATCGATCCGCCGGGCTTGGGCGATTCGAGCATTCCGGCGCCGGCGTACGACGTGAACGGCGTGGCGCAAGTGCTGCGAGCGGCCTTCGATCACCTCGGTCTGCAGACGTTTCACTTGGTCGGGCACGACATCGGCGCGTGGCTCTCTTATCCGTTCGCAGCGCAGTACGGCGCCCGCGTGCGCAAACTCGTGCTCATGGATGCCGTCGTGCCCGGCGTCGTGCCGCTGCCGCCGATCAACCCGCAAACCGTGCGCGTCGCGTGGCACTTCGGTTTCAACTCGATCGCCGAACTGCCCGAAGCCCTCACCGCCGGCCGCGAGCGCGTATTTCTCTCATGGTTCTACCGGCATCGGGCGCTCGTCACTGAGGCGTTCACGGCTG
>CAZILI010000258.1:0-6120 GCA_964539965.1 uncultured Burkholderiales bacterium
GGCGTGGGGTCTCGGGGCGGCCGCTGCCGTTCTGCGGCCGCTCATAGCCGGTAACTTCTCCGACGGCGACGGGGTCAATAGCCGATTTACCCAAGTCGTCCCCGACTGGAGGGGTACCACCTTCGGCCACGAGCCGTGGGGCACCGGGCCTTGGAGTGTCAAGGACGCGACCGACGTGCTGGGGCTGCCCGCTTCCGATCCTTCCGTCGTGAGCACCTTCAGAGGGGTTGTGCCGCAGATCGCTTTCGCCAACGAGCGTTACAACGAGGCCTGGGCGGATCGTTGGGGTCCGCGTCAGTTGGCGCCGTTGTTTCAGCCGGGTGACCCCAATCAAGAGAACTGGGTGGGCCTGTTCTCCGGCTATATCGCCATTCCGAGTCTGGGTGAGTACAACTTGAGCGTCCTGATCGACGACGGTTTTCAGCTCGATCTGATCGGCGCCGGCGACGAATTCATCTCGATCGACCTGAACGGCCTCAACCCGCGCACCCGCGTCGGGCTGGACGAGCCGCTGTCGATGCAGAGCGGGTTGTACGGCTTTCGGCTGATTTCCTACAACCGCTTGGAAGCCGGCGTCATCGATCTTGCATGGTTTCTTCCCGGCGGCGACGACTGGGAGATCATTCCGACCAATAATCTGTTTACCCGCGTGCCGCCGCGAACGGCTTCGTCCGCTTCTACTCTCGCCTTGGCCGCCCTCGGCTTGCTGGTGCTCGCGAGCCTTCGTCACCTCGCGCGGCGCGCCGCGCTCACGTGAGTCTGCGCCGACCGCCGCTTGCTTCCAGCGCTCGTCGCATCGCGCACGCCGTAGTGATCGCGCTCGGCTGGCTGTTGTTCTTCGCCTTCTGGGCGAAGGTGCTGTGGCAGGATCCGAACGGCGCCGTCCCGGCGGGCATTCTGATCGCAGCGGCGCTTTTGATTGTGCCGGCGATTACCACCTGGTGGGTGCTGCATAACAAGGGCATCTATCGGCGCAAGGGCCCGCGCGGCCCCGGCTTCTCGCCGCCCGAAGTCTACGACATCGACTGGCGCGGTCGCCGAGTCATCGCGCAGTGGCCTCAACTCAAGGAGGCTGCGCACATCACCGTCACCCCTTCCGAGCACGCTAAGGTCTACCAGGGGACCAAGCGCGACGCGACGTGATGTCGTAGGCGCCCGGGGTACAGCCGCATGCCGCATCTCCTCTCGTTCGTCATCGCGCTGCAAGACAACGTCCTGTACCGGATCGCGCTCGGTTTCTTTGCCGGCTACCCGATCGTGATGAGCCTGGTGTGGATCACCACCTCGTTCTTCTTTCGTTCGCGCTGGGAGTCCGACGAAGAGGACAGCACACACGCCGACTTGCGAGCGAGCGGGCCGCAGCCGTTCGTCTCCGTCCTCATCCCCGCCCACAACGAAGCCGACGTGATTCGCCAAACCTTAAACGCCGTTTGCGCGCTCGACTACCCGCACTTCGAAGTGGTCGTCGTCGACGACGGCTCCACCGACGGCACGCGTCAGATCGTCGAAGAGTTCGTCGCCGCCGGCCGCGCCCGCCTGATCAGCAAACCCACCAACGAAGGCAAGGCGCTTGCCCTCAACGACGCCATCGCCTGCCTGAACGGCGCCATCATCCTCATCATGGACGCCGACGCCGAGCCCGATCCGCTTGCGCTGCGCCACTTGATGCGGCACTTCGCCAGCGGCCGCGTGGCGGCGGTCACCGGCAACCCGAGAGTGAAAAATGTCGACACCTTCCTCGCGCGCTTGCAGTTGATCGAGTTCACTTCGATCGTGAGCTTGCTGCGCCGCTCGCAGCGCATCTGGGGGCGCATCGTCACCGTGTCCGGTGTGGTGACCGCGTTTCGCAAGTCGGCGCTGCTCGACGTCGGCTTGTTCAGCCCCGACATGCCGACCGAGGACATTGAGCTCACCTGGAAGCTGCAGCGCCGGTTTTGGGACGTGCGCTACGAGCCCAACGCGGTGGTCTGGATGACCGTGCCGACCACTTACAAGGGGCTATTCAAGCAGCGCTTGCGCTGGGCGCGCGGCATGATGCACGTGCTCAACAAGCATCGCGACGTGCTGTTTACTTGGAAGACGCGCCGCATGTGGCCGATCTTCATCGAATCGCTCCTTTCGGCGCTGTGGGCGTTGTGCTTCGTTTCGCTGACCGCGATCTGGGCGCTGTCCTACGCGCTCGGCTTTCCTCCGTTGGGCGTGTCGCCGATTCCCAATTTCTGGGGGATGACGATCGCGACCTTGTGCGTGATTCAGCTGTTCGTCGGCGCTTGGATGGACCGCACTTACGACCGCGAGATCCTGCGCTTTTATCCATACGCCATTTTCTATCCGATCATCTACTGGGCGTTGATGTCGCTGTGCGCTGTGATCGCGCTGCCGCGGCTGGTGCGCGGCGCCAAACGCGCGCCGGTGCGTTGGACCTCACCGCGCGGGGCGAGCCCGCGGGCGCCGGCGTGAATATGCTGCGCCGCCTCGCCTGTCGATTGCTGCTGCTGGCGGCCTTGCTGCCCACTGTTGCGGTGGCCGCCGGCCCGCTCGAGCAAGCGCGCGCGTTGGTCGAGCAGCGCGACTTCGCCGCCGCCATCCCCTGGTACCAACAAGCGCTGCGCGGCGCGCCCGACAACGCCGACCTCATGATCGAACTCGCCCGCGTGTACGGCTGGGCCGATCGCAATCGGGAATCGGCCGAGTCGTACGCCCGTGTGGCCGAGCGCTTTCCGGCGCGCCGCGCCGATGTGCTGCCCTCGCTCGCATGGCAGTTGCTTTGGTCGGGCCAGCCGGCTGCGGCCTTGCCGTTGTTTCGCGAAGTCGTGGCCAAGGCTCCCCAAAATCGCGAAGCGCTCACGGGTTTGGCGCAAGCTCTCAACGAAACCGGGCGCCATCGCGCCGCCGCGCGCGAATACGCAGCGCTCGCGCGCGCCGATCCGGGGGACGTGGGCATCAAGCTGCGGCTTGCCACCACGCAGTACTGGGCCGGACACAGTGGCGAAGCGCTGGCCACCCTCGCCGGCGTTTCTGGCCGCGAGGCGGACGAACTGCGCGCGCGCATCCTGGGTGAAGGCGCGCCGTCGGTCGCCGGCAGTTACGAGGTGTCGCGCGACCGCGACAACTTGCGCATCGATGCCGCCCGCATCGCCGGCAAGACCAAGCTCAATCCGACGGCGACGCTGGAAGTCGCCTATCGCCTGGCCCGGCTCGACGGCGAGCGCCGCGCGCCCCAAGTCGATCTGCAAGGCAGCTTCGACGCCGCGACCGGCAGCTTCACCGGGCTTCGGTTGAACGGCGAGCCGGTCATCGCCGCGCGCATCACCAGCGCCAACATCTTGAATGCGGATCGCGCCGACGGCCGCAGTGTGCACGTAGCTTTGCCGCCCAACCCGCCGCGCGAGTCGTTCCGCTCCGGCGATTGGCTCTTGCCGGGCAAGCTCACCGGCCAGCAGCTTTGGCTGACCTACAGCGACGAGTTCGGCGCCGCGACGCATGCCGGCGGCGGGGTGTATCCGCGAGCCTCGGTGGGGATACGCGACTACGACGGATGGCGAACCCCGCTCGCTCGCTTGGGCGCGAAGTGGCTGCCCGCCGATTTGTGGCGTCTGGATTTCGAGCTCGGCAACGACATCGTGGAAAACCTGGACTCGATCGACAATCGTGTGCGCATCATCTATCTCGCCGCGAGCGCAGACTATCAACTTACTCCGCGCTTGAGCGTCGGTGCCGGGCACTCACTGGCCCGCTTCGACGACGGCAATACGCGCAACCGGCTTGCCGGGCGGCTGGAATACGTGGCGTGGTTCAAGCCGCGCGTGAGCGTCGGTGCCGAAGGCTATGCATTTCGCGATAAAGAAGAGGCGTTTCGCGACGTTGAACTGCGCTTGGCGGATTTCACGCTCGCCAACTCGGGCGTCGCCTTTCCCGCCTCGATCAGTTTTCGTGAAGCCGGACGCGGCTATTACAACCCCAAACGCTATCTCGAAGCCAAAGCGTTCGCCACCCTTGGGCTAGAAGGCGATCGCTGGTCGCTGTGGGGAAAGCTCGCGCTCGGACGCTTGCGCGAGACGCCCTGGTCAGGCGATTCGACCGGCGGGCTCTACACCTTTGGCGAACTCGGCTACCGCTACCGCTTCGATAAGCTCACCGAACTCAACGGCTTCATCGGCCGCTCGGGCTCGCGCGTCTCGGCCTCATCGAGCGGCGGCTACTATCGCGCCTACGCCGGCCTCTATGTCACTCGCTGGTTCGAGCATTAGCCCATACACCGCCTAGTACTGGCCTGCAGAGCGCATCTAGATACGCCCCGAGGGCATATACTCCCATACTACGCGACGGTCGCGGCGATCCGCTCGGCCACCGCCAACACGCGATACATCGAGCGCACCACCGGCAATTCGATCAGCTCGCCGTCGACCACCACCAAGCCGGTCTGGTCGGCCTCGAATGCAGCGCACACGCGCTTTGCCTTCGCAATGAGCGCTTCGCCGGGTGAGAACGCGGCGTTGATGATCGGGATTTGCTTCGGATGTATCGAGGCCTTGCCCGTGAAGCCCAGCTTGGCGCAGCGCTCGCTTTCGAGCCGCAAACCCGCCTCGTCTTCGAGATTCAGAAACGGCACGTCGAGCAGGTCGACGCCCGCGCTCGCGGCGGCGTGCGCGACGCGCGAGCGCGCGTACAGGAGCGGCTCCCACTCCTTGACGCAGCGCAGGTCAGCGGATAAATCCACCGCGCCCACGATCAACGAGTCGATGCGCGGCGAGGCGCGCGCGATCTCTTGGACGCGCTCCAAGCCCTGATTGGTCTCGATGATCACGCAATAGCGAATCGCCGCGCAGGTGCCGATCAGCAGCTCGTCGAGCAGACGTATTTCCTCAGGAGAACGGACCTTGGGTATCATGAGCGCGGGCGGCGGCGCGCCGCCTTCGATGATGGCTTGCAGATCTTTCAAGCCCTCCAGGGTGGCGAGCGCGTTGATGCGCGCCATCTGCTCGACCTGCGGGTGGGAAGGCGTCCGAAACAAGGGCAAGGTGAGCGCGCGGCCTTCGGCTTTGCGATCGCGCGCGACGGCGTCTTCGAGGTCGATACACACGATGTCGGCGCCCGCCTCCAGCGCCTTGTGAAATCGGTCCGGCCGCAGCGCGGGCACGAACAGCAGGCTGCGGCGCGGGCGGATATTGCGTTCTGGCAGCATGGGCCCGCTCCTTCGAGAAGGTCGCATTATGCCGCGATCGCGGGCGCGCCGGGTCTTACCGAGGAGACGACATGTCGGTTGCAGCGCATCTCAACGTCACGCCTGCGCAATACGATCGCAAGATCCGCACCCTGATTCCGCTGTACGACGAGTTGATCGACGCCGCCGCGGGCGCGCTGCGTCTGGCCGAGCGCAAGATCGAGCGTATCGTCGATCTCGGTGTGGGCACCGGTGCACTCGCGCGCGCCTGCCTGGCGGTCGCCCCGCGCGCCCGGCTGTGGGGCATCGACGCCGACGACAGCATGATGGCCATGGTGCCGCTTAGGCTGGGCGCGCGCAGCAAGCAGGCGCAGCTCGTGCACGGCGATTTTCTCGCCGCGCCGCTGCCCGAATGCGACGCGGTGGTCGCCAGCTACGCCTTGCACCACATCCGCGAGCCGCGCGCCAAGCAACGCTTTTATCGACGCTGCTTCGCCGCGTTGCGCCCGGGCGGGATTCTGATAAACGGGGATTGCGCGCCGGCGAGCGCGCCGTCGGGTTTCGCGCGCGATCTCGACGTCTGGTTCGATCACTTGGGGAAGACGTTCGGTCGCGCCAAGGGCAAGAAAGTGTATGAATCGTGGGCTGACGAAGACACCTACATGCCGCTCTCGTTGGAATTGCGCATGCTTACGCGCGCCGGCTTCCTCGCCGAGGTGCCATGGCGCCGCTCACCGTTCGCCGTGTTGGTAGGGATCAAGCGTAACGTACGCGCGGCGCGCGCCGAATAACCGTCGGCGTGGGACGCACCCTACATCCTTTGGGACCACCGTCCTGTAGGGTGCGCCCTGGGCACCGATTCTTCTAACGACTCGTGCGCCGCGGCAAAGCCGTCCGCCCCGCCGGCGGGAGCGCCGCCGTCTCCCGCACCGGCATCGGCTCGCCTGTCACCTCAC
>CAZILI010000259.1:0-6119 GCA_964539965.1 uncultured Burkholderiales bacterium
CACGGCGCCCGCTTGAGCGAGGAGGAGAACCACATCTTCCTCGCGGTGAAGCCGTACGTGTTGTTCGGCTTGCTGATGCTGGTCTTGGTGATGGCGTTTCCGTCGCTCGCCACCTGGCTGCCGCAGCTGCTGCTCGGGAAAGGATGACGGCGCGCAGTCCTGCGCGCCCTAGGTGGCCCCCCTTCAGGGAATCACTGCTGTCGCCTCGATTTCGACCTTCGCACGATCTTCCATGAGCGCCGACACTTCCACCGCCGTCATCGCGGCATTGTAGTGACCCACGATCTCGCGGTACGCAAGCCCCACTTCCTTGGCGGCGGCCAAATATTCTCTCTTGTCCGTCACGTACCAAGTGAGACGCACGAGGTGCTCCGGTCGACCGCCGGCCTCGCTCAATACGGCGACGATATTTCGTAGGGCCTGGCGCGCTTGCGCGCCGAAGGCGTCGCTCTCGAAGCGGCCCTCGCTATTCCAGCCCACCATGCCCGCTACGAACACCATGCGTCCCGATACTTCTACGCCGTTGGCATAGCCGCGCGGTCTCGGCCAGCCGGCCGGTTGAAGAACTTTCACGCTACTCCTCTCCGTGCGCGCTCGCGCGCAGTTTGAAACGCTGCAATTTCCCGGTCTCGGTACGGGGTAGGCCGGCGACAAACTCGATCAGCCTCGGATACTTATAGGGAGCGATTTGCGACCTCACGAATTCTTGTAGCTCTTTCGCCAGAGCAGCCGAGCCCTGCGCGCCGGCCCGCAACACGACCAACGCCTTGACGACTTGCCCGCGCTGCGGGTCCGCCGCACCGACCACGGCACACTCGGCCACTCGAGGGTGCGCGAGCAGCGCGCTCTCGACCTCGGGCGCGGCAATGTTGTAGCCGGCGGAGACAATCATGTCATCCGTGCGCGCCTGAAAGTGGAAGTACCCTTCTTCGTCGACGAGGTATGCGTCGCCCGTGTAGTTCCATCCTCCCTGCACGTAGTCGCGCTGCCGCGCATCCGACAGATAGCGGCAGCCGGTGGGCCCTTTGACCGCCAGCCGTCCTACCCGTCCCGGGGGAAGCGAATTACCCTCATCGTCCATCACACACGCGCGATAGCCGGGCACGGCCTTCCCCGTGGCACCCGCCCGAGGTTGCGCCGCATCGTGAGAAATGAAGATGTGTAGCAGCTCGGTCGAGCCGATGCCGTCGATGAGTTCGATCCCGGTGCGCTCTTTCCACAGCGACCGCGTCGCCGCGGGTAGCGGCTCGCCGGCAGACACGCACTTGCGCAGCCGAGATCCACGCAGCGAGTCTCCGCTGTCCGCCATGGCGCGGTATGCGGTGGGCGCGGTAAAGCAAATGGTCGCACCGAATTCAGCGATCGCTTCGAGCAAACGCTCGGGCGGCGCCTGCTCGAGCAGAACAGTGGCCGCGCCCACGCTAAGGGGAAACAATAACAAGCCGCCCAAGCCGAAAGTGAATGCCAATGGCGGACTGCCGATGAACACGTCATCGCGCTGCGGCCGCAACACGTGCGGCGGCCAACAGGCGCAGATCGCTAGCAGATCGCGGTGAAAATGCATCGTTCCTTTGGGCTCGCCGGTCGTTCCCGAGGTAAACGCGATAATGGCCACATCGTCGGCCGCCGTATCCACCGCGGCAAAGTCGGCTGCCTTGCCGATCATCCTTTGCTCCAAACCGGTCGGCGTCGAGTCGTTGAAGTAACAAACCTGCGCGAGCGAGCGTGTGGCTCCTCGCGCCGATTCGAGTTCGCCCGCGAGGCGGCGATCGCATAGAGCGTGCGTGATTTGCGCCTTGTCGATAATCTGCGCCAGTTCTTTGGTGCGCAGCAACGGCATGGTCGTCACCGCAATACCGCCTGCCTTCATGACCGCAAACCAACACGCCGCCAGCATTGGGCTGTTGGCGCTGCGCAACAACACGCGATTGCCCGCCACCAGGCGCAAATCCTCGACCAGCACGTGCGCGATACGATCCGCGGCGCGACACAGGTCCGCGTAGCTCCAGCGCACACCAGGCGCAAGTAAGCACACTCGGTCGGCGTCCCCGCTGACGATCCGGGCATCCAGCAAAACTCGCGCGCAGTTCAGCCGGGACGGAAAGCGAAGCTCGGGCAGCTCGAATAGGAACTCCGGCTGTTCGTGCGGCGGCGGCAGACTATCCCGCGCAAAAGAGTCAACGTGCGCGCTCGGCTCCATGGCCTGCCGCTTTCAAAAGCTCGCGCGCGATGATGAGCTGCTGCACCTCGGTCGCCCCTTCGTAGATGCGCAGGGCACGAATCTCTCGGTAGAGGCGTTCGACCGGGTGCCCGCTGGTCACTCCGAGGCCGCCCCACATCTGCACGGCGGAGTCGATCACCTCCTGCGCGCCTTCAGTCGCGTATAGCTTTGCCATCGCCGCCTCGCGCGTGACCCGCTGACCCCGATCGCGCAGCCAGGCGGCCCGATAGGTGAGAAGCGCCGCCGCATCGATTGTGATCGCCATTTGCGCGAGCTTTGCTTGGGTAAGCTGGAAGTCCGCCAAAGCCTGACCAAACATGCGCCTCGATTTGGCGCGCGCCAACCCTTCGTCGAGCGCACGTCGCGCAAAACCCAACGCGGCAGCGGCCACCGACGCGCGAAAGATATCCAACGTTTCCATCGCGACTTTGAAACCCTCTCCCGGACTCCCCAGCCGCTGCGTGGCCGGCACACGACAGTCCTTGAAGGCGAGGCGGGCGAGCGGATGCGGCGCAATCACCTGAATACGCTCTGCGATGTCGAGCCCGTCGGTCTCGGCATCGACGATGAATGCCGAGATGCCCTTCGCCCCCGCTGCCTCGCCGGTACGCGCGAACACGACGTAGAAATCCGCTATCCCCCCGTTAGAGATCCAGGTCTTCTCTCCGCAGAGAACGTAGCCGTCTCCGTCCACCCGCGCCTCGCACGCAAGCGCCGCCACGTCCGATCCGGCGTCTGGTTCCGAAAGGGCAAACGCTCCCATCGCCAGTCCGCTCACCACGCCAGGCAGATAGCGCCGCCGCTGTTCGGGCGTTCCATGCAAGGTGATGGCCCCGGCACCCAGTCCCTGCATGGCAAACGAGAAATCCGCCAAGCCACTGTGACGCGCGAAAGTCTCTCGCAGAAGGCAGAGTGCACGCGCATCGAGTACATCCGAGGCACCGCCATAGGCCGTGCCACCGACGGCATATCGCAACCAGCCCGCCTCTCCGAGTTGGCGCACCAGGCGCCTGCAATAGGAATCGACGTCGCCCTCGGGCTCGGTCAGATGACGCGTCCACTCCTCTAGTTCGGCCACCAAGTGACGATGCCTCGCCTCGAAGAAGGGCCACTCCAGATAGCTCTTATCGCTCATTCCTCGCGTCTGCTCTGTCGGCTTGCTCGACATCATCACTTAGCGCGCACCGCACTCTCTCCATCAGTCGATCGACAAATGACTCGTCGTGGTATGCACCAAAGCCAAAGCGCAGCCGGTCGCCGCGCCGATCCACCGACACTCGCTGCGAGATCAGCGCGCTCTCCGCCCGCTCTGCCCACGGCAGCGCAAACGTCAGGAAGTTCCCCCTTGCTATGCCCTTGCTCGGCGTGAGCCGCTCGAGCGGCAGCGCTACCATCGGCTGCCTCTTGAGCGCGGTCAGAAACCGATCCTGCAGTGTCTCAACGTGCGCATGGATGGCCGCAAAATCCACGCCACGCGTTGCGAGCATGCGCATCACGGCGTTCAGCCGATAAAGCCCCGAGGCATCGAACGTTGCGCCGAAGAAGCGCATACCGGACGGACCGTAGCCGACCTCAACGGCGGGCCCGCCAAGCGCAGCGAAGTCGGCAAACCAACCGGTGAACAGCGGTCGCAGAGTCGAGCCGCCCGGCGCGACGAGAAAGCACGCGCCCTCGCCCGCCATGGCGTACTTGTAACCTCCCGCCAGATAGAACGCGCGATCGGCGATAGAAGAGAGATCCGCCGCCAGCGCGCCGAAGGCGTGATAGCCATCGAAAACAACCAACGCCTTCGACGCAACCGCTTCGGCGATACGGTCCAAGTCGGGTACGACAAATCCCGAGTCGTAAAACACATGCGATAGCCAGACCATGTCGCAACGCTGCGCAGCTTGCGAGCAGAACCGGTCCAAGAAACTGTGATACGGCTCCGCCGCGACCCGCACCACTTCAAGTCGACCGGTCTCCTCCAGGCGTCGCGTCTGCCGCTCGAAACTGTGAAACTCATGCGCGCTCGTGACCACTCTCAATGGTCGCGTCCAATCCAAACAAGAGTACAGCCGCGCGACGAACTCGTGCGTATTCGGCGCAAACGCGATCTGCGCCGGATCGGGCACCCTTAGATGGCGAGCGATATGACGCTGTGCCTCCGGCACCACTTCGTCGAATATCTTGCTCCACTTGCGATCGGTCAGGTGAACCGAGTCCGACCAGTACTCAAGCTGCGCTGCTCGCGTCACGTCGGGCCAAGGGTGGTGGCTGTGCGCGGTGCAGTGCAGCCAGTCGCCCGACGCGCGGTTGAAGGCTTCGAATTCAGCCTTGAGCATGCCAGTGGAATCCCAGGGTGCGCGTCAGTTCGTCCGGCAGCGGAGGCAGCAAGGATCGTGGAATGAGGAAGGTCGAGAGATCGAAGAAGTCGATAAAGATGCGGTGCGCCTCCACCGTGCGCTTGAGGTAGTCTTGTCCCGACGAGCCGCCGGTCCCGATCTTCGATCCGATCATGCGATTGACCATCAGCGCGTGACGGTAGCGCCAAAGGGTCAAGTTCTCGTCGATGTTCACCAATTGCGTCAAGAGCCGGAAAGGCGTTTGGAAAATCGGCTCGTCTCGATAGAGATGGATCATCAAGGCCGAAAGAAACGCTGGGTATGACAGGCGTCGCTTCCCCTCCGCGATCAGCAGCTCGTACCGCGCCTGATCGAATACCGTCGCGAAGCTCTCGCGTGTCCTGCCCAGTTCCTCGAGTTGGATCGCCTTCGCCGGCGCCGACAGCAGGGTATTCTGCTCGATCGAGACTCGGTCGTGCGCCAACATTCGCTCGACATTCTCGCTGTAGGTGCGCCAGAAGTCATAGTCGCGGAACTGTAGAAACGGCATGCGTGCCAGCCATTGTTCGATCGCGGCCCAAAGACTCCTCGCGCGCTCTGCGCTCTGCACGCGTCCCCGAGCCGGCCCATCGAGGGCGTTCTCGTAGGATGTGTCGTTGTATCGCAGCCGCTTGTCGCGCCGTAGACCTAGTTTGTTTTCAATCAGACGAAACTGGACGCTTTGGAACCCCGAAGACGGTGCCAGCAAATCGCGAAACTCGAGAAAATCGAGCGGAGTCATGGTTTCGAGCACGTCGATCTGATCGATCAACACCCGCTGTATCGACGCCACTCGCTCCAGATAGTGCAAGAGCCGCCCCAGCGCACGCTCCTCGACATGGGGCGCGCTCATGCCCTCGATGACGGTGTCCAGCTCGCTGAGAACTTGCTTGAACCAAAGCTCGTATGTTTGGTGCGTAATGACAAACAGCAGCTCATCGTGCGCGGGGCGACCAATCTTGCCGCTCTCGAGCCGCTGGCAGTCGAGCAAAGTGTCGAGCTGCAGGTAGCTCGAATACGTAAGCGCTGCGGAACTGGTGCGGTTGCGCGGCATGTCTAGTTTCCTTCGAATAGCGGCTTCTGCTTCGCCAGGAACGCCCGATAGGCGCGCTCGAAATCCTTGGTCGTCATGCAGATCGCCTGGGCCTGCGCTTCGGCTTCCAGTGCTTGCTCGATACCCATACTCCACTCCTGGTGCAGCATGCGTTTCGTGATGCCGTGCGCGAAGGTGGGGCCCGCGGCAAGCTCGCGCCCCCACGCCAGTGCTTCTTCCCGCAGGCTATCGGGCGCGCACAGACGATTGTAAAAACCCCAATCGTAGGCTTGCTGCCCGTCGAGCGCTCGGCCTGTGTAGAGCAATTCCGCGGCGCGCCCTAGGCCGATGATCCGCGGCAACATCGCGCACGCGCCCATGTCGCAGCCGGCTAGACCCACCCGCGCAAACAGAAACGCCACCTTGCTGCGCGCCGTACCCAACCGCAGGTCCGACGCCATGGCAAGGATCGCGCCGGCGCCGGCGCAGACACCGTCCACGC
>CAZILI010000260.1:0-3864 GCA_964539965.1 uncultured Burkholderiales bacterium
TGAAGATCGGCTTGGAGGCGACATCGCACGCAACGCCCGCACCCGCGCCGCGCTGGCCCACCACGGTCACGTATTGCACACCTTGCACCGGCCGGCCGGTGCGCGGGTCGATGATGTGGCAGTAGCGCTTGCCGTCTAGCTCGAAATAACGCTGATAGTCACCGGAGGTGCCGATCGCCTCGCCGTCGTACAGGTCGAGCACCGCAATCGCGCCCGGCTTGCGGGGGTGTTGGATTCCTATGCGCCAGGGCCGGTTGCCCCGCTCGCCGAGCGCGATGATGTTGCCGCCGATATTGATGAGCGCGTTCTGCACGCCGCGCTGCTTGAGCAGACGCGCGGCGAGGTCCAAGGCATAGCCCTTGGCGTAGCCGCCGAAATCAAGGCGCACCGCGCGGTTGGCGCTGGTGAGGGTGTCGCCGGCGAGCTTGAGATCGCTCATGCGCGGGGCGGCGTGCACGAGGGCCCCGACCTGCTTGGTTTCGGGCAATGCTGCCTTGAATTCGTCGTTGTGGAATCCCCACAGCTCGATGAGCGCGCCGATGGCAGGATTGAAGGTATCGCCGGAGCGCTGCGAGTACGCGCTCGCCTCGGCGATGATCGCCGCCAACTCGGGCGTGACCTTGACGGCTTCGCGCTTGGCGATCGCTTGGTTGACGGCCGTCACTTGACTCGGTTTCCACGCGTGCAGGTCTTTGTGCAGGCGATCGAATTCGCGCAGCACGGCGCCGATGTGGGTCTGTGCATCGCGTTCCTCGCCGCCCCACACCGTGACTTCGACCAAGGTACCGAAGACGTAGCTTTGCTGCTGGTAGAGCGGCTCTTTGGCGCAGCCCGCTAGCCATACCAAGAGCCCGAGTAGCACATACCTAACTCGCATAGGCAACCTTGCGAATTGCGAGGAAGCGGAGGAGAGCGAAGGCAGCCGCTAAGCGGCCCGCTCCAGCGCATCGATCATCATGGCGGCGACGTTGAAGCCGGTCTGCTGATGGATCTCTTGCATGCAGGTCGGGCTGGTGACGTTGATCTCGGTCAAGTAGTCGCCGATCACGTCCAGACCCACTAGCATCAGGCCTTGCGCCTTGAGCTTCGGCCCGAGCGCCTGAGCGATCTCGCGGTCGCGCCTGCTGAGCGGGCGCGCCACACCGCTTGCCCCGCGCGCCAGATTGCCGCGTGCATCGCCCTGCTGTGGGATGCGCGCCAGACAATACGGCGCCGGCTCGCCGTCGATGATGAGCACTCGCTTGTCGCCGGCAGTGATCTCCGGGATGTAGCGCTGCGCCATGATAGTCCGCGCGCCCTCCTCGGTAAGCGTCTCGATGATGACATTGATGTTGGGGTCGCCCTCGCGCACGCGGAACACGCCTTGCCCGCCCATGCCGTCGAGCGGCTTCAGCACGGTGTCGATGTGCTCGGCCACGAATTGCTTCAGCAGCTCGGCCCGCCGCGTGACCAGCGTGGGCGGCGTGAATTCGGGAAAGCGGCCGACGGAAAGCTTTTCGTTGTAGTCGCGGATCGCCGCCGGGCGATTGAACACGCGCGCGCCGTGCGCCTCCGCCAGCTCCAGCAGATACGTGCTGTAGACGTATTCCATGTCGAACGGCGGATCCTTGCGCATCAACACCACATTGAACGCGTCCAGCGGCTGCGTCTGCGGCGCGCCGAGGGCGTACCAGTTCTTTTCGTCGTCGAGGAAGCTGAGCGCGCGCGTTTGGCCGACGACTCGATTGGCGCGCAGGGCCAAGTCCTGCTGCTGCAGGACGTGCACTTGGTGGCCGCGGCTGGCGGCCTCGCGCATCATGGCATAGGTCGAGTCTTTGTAGGTCTTGATGTCCTCGAGCGGGTCGAGAATGACGGCGAGTTTCACGTGACCGGATCTTGGGCCAGTGCGTTCTCTGCCTCCTGCTGCTCGAGCCGAGTGAGCTCGATCGAGGCCGCCAACATCGCCAGGCGCGCGATCACGCCGTAGGTATAGAAGCGATTCGGCGGATCGCCCGGCCGACCTTCGCAATCCGGCGCGTGGCAGTTGGTTTCGAAAGCGAGTGGCTCGAAGTGCATGCCCGGCGCATTCAGGTTTTCGTCGGCGCCACGGTTGCTGTGCACGCGGTAGAAACCGCCGATCACGAAATGATCGATCATGTACACGACCGGCTCGGCGACCTGCTCGTTGATGCTCTCGAACGTATACACACCCTCTTGGATCAGCACTTCGTGTACCGGGAGGCCTTCCTTCACGACCGCCATCTTGTTGCGCTGCTTGCGGTTCAGATTGCGGACGTCGTCGACGCTCTTCACGGTCATGATGCCCATGCCGTAGGTGCCGGCGTCGGCCTTGACGATCAAGAACGGGTCGTGATGAATGTCGTACTCGCGGTACTTGTCTCGCAGCTGCAGCAGCAGTTCCTCGACATAGCCGGCGAGGCAATCCTCGCCTTGCTTCTCGGCGAAGTTGATCTTTCCGCAGCGAGCGAACAGCGGATTGATCAGCCAAGGGTCGACCTTGATCAAGCCGGCAAACTCCTCGGCGATCCGATCGTAGGCGGCGAAGTGCTTGGACTTACGCCGCGTCTGCCAACCGGCATGCAGCGGCGGAACGATGGGTTGCTCGATGTCGCGCAGCAACGCCGGCACACCGGCAGAAAGATCGTTGTTGAGCAGCACCGCGCAGGGGTTGAAATCGTCGACCATCACCCGGCCGCCGCTGCGCTTGATCGGCTCGAGCAGCAGCGTATCCCCCGACGGCAGCTCGAACTTGGTGGGCGCGGTGATCTCCGGCAGCAAGCTGCCGATGCGCACCCTAAGCCCGGCGCGCTCGAAAATGTCGCGCAGCGCCGCCACGTTTTGCAAATAGAACTGGTTGCGCGTGTGCGATTCGGGAATCAGCAAAAAGCGCTGGCTGTCGGGACAGATTTTCTCCACCGCCGCCATGGTCGCCTGTACCGCCAGGGGCAGGAACTCCGGGTTGAGATTATTGAATCCGGCGGGAAAGAGGTTGGTGTCTACCGGCGCGAGCTTGAAGCCGGCGTTGCGCAGATCGACCGAAGTGTAGAACGGGGCGGCGTGCTCCAGCCACTGCATACGAAACCAGCGCTCGATGGCCGGCATCTCTTGCAAGATGAGCTTTTCGAGATACTGCAGCGGACCCGTGAGCGCGGTCGTGAGATGAGGAACCATCGCGAGTGGTTTTGTGAGCGAGCCCGGTATTGTAGTCGAACGGCGCGACGCGCGAGTAACGATATACTCATGCCGCTCATGACTCCTTACGTCGAACGCCTCACCGATCAGCGTTTATTCGGCCGCTACGGCAAGGCCGCCGCGTGGGCCACTTTGGCGCTCTCGCTGGCGGTCTCGGTGTGGATCTGGCACAGCCTCAAGGCCGGGATGGAGCGCGAAGCGCTGCGCGCTTTCGACGAACGCTCCAACGAGATCGCCTATGCGATCGGTCGGCGCATGACGGCGTGCGAGCAGGTGCTGCGCGGGGGTGCGGCGCTGTTCTCAGCTTCCGATCACGTCGACCGCCAGGCGTGGCGGCGCTTTGTCGAAGCGCTCGCCTTCGATCGAACCTATCCGGGTATACAGGGGTTGGGCTTCGCCCAGCACGTGTTTCCCGAGCAGAAGGAGGCGCTGGTACGCTCGGCGCGGGCCGAGGGTTTCGCGGACTTCGACGTGCGCCCGGCGGGCGAGCGCGTCGAATATGTGCCGGTGGTCTACTTGGAACCTTTCTCCGGCCGCAACCTGCGCGCATTCGGCTTCGATATGTTTTCCGAGCCGGTGCGCAGCGCCGCCATGCGGGCTGCGCGCGACTCGGGCGAAGCGCGCCTGTCGGGCAAGGTGAGCGAGTTCGGCGCCTTTCTGGACTCCACGCTC
>CAZILI010000260.1:3874-6099 GCA_964539965.1 uncultured Burkholderiales bacterium
TGACGTTGGTGCAGGAGACGGACCGGGACGCGCAAGTGGGTTTTCTCATGTATCTGCCCGTGTATCGTAAGGCGGTGCCTCTGACGAACGCGGCGGAACGGCGCGCGGCCCTGCTGGGCTTCGTGTACAGCCCCTATCGTGTGCGCGACCTTTTGCAAGGCATCTTCGGCCGTAGCCCGCACGAGCTGGATCTCGAGCTGTACGACGGCAGCGAGATGACCGAGGCCACGCTCATGCTCGATGAAGACCAAGTGGCGCGCGGCGCCGCCGGCCACCAGAGCGGGTTCGCGCGTACCTCGCAAATTCAGGTGCAGGGCCGCACCTGGACGCTGCACATCGCCTCGCTGCCCGGCTTCGATGCGCGCATACAGAGCGCTCGTCCCGAAGCCGCCCTTGCGACCGGCGGGATCTTGAGTCTGTTGCTGTTCGGCATCGTGTGGACGCTCGCCACCCTGCGTGCCAGGGCAGAGGCGCTGGCCGCGCAGATGACCCAGGCGCTGCGCCAAAGCGAAGCCGAGTTGCGCGACTCCCACAGCGAGCTCGATCGCAAGGTACAGGAGCGCACGCGCGAGCTCGAAGCCGTCAATCTCGCGCTCGCCCGCAGCCAGCGCGAGACGGCGACCTTGAACGAGCTGGCGGAAATCCTGCAGGCTTGCGTTGCCGCCGACGAGGCCTACAGCGCAGTCGAGCAATGGAGCGGCCGGTTGCTGCCGCGCTACGCCGGCGTGATGCACGTGATGCACGCATCGCGCAACTATCTGGAAGCCGTGGCCGCGTGGGCCGAGCCGTGCGCCCGCGAGCAGATACTCGAGCCGCAGGATTGCTGGGCATTGCGCCGCGGGCAGCCGCATCAGTGCGATGACCCGGGCGCGGGCTTGGTGTGCCAGCACGTGCACGTCGCCGGCGCCGCGCGCGCTTATCTTTGTGTGCCCATGGCGGCGCAGTCGGAGACCGTCGGTCTGCTGTATTTGGAGCTGCGCCCGGGCGAGGGTGAGGGCATTGATGCCCACGAGCGCATTCTCGCCGCCTCTCTCGCTGATCACATCGGCCTTGCGCTCGCCAATATCCGCCTGCGCGAATCGCTGCGCAACCAGTCGATTCGCGACCCCCTCACGAGCCTGTACAACCGCCGCTTCTTCGAGGAGTCGCTGGTACGCGAGCTGGCCCGCGCCAAACGCAAGGGCGCCAGCTTGGCGCTGGTGATGATCGACGTCGATCGCTTCAAAGGTTTCAACGACCAGTTTGGTCACGACGCGGGCGACAGCGTGCTGCAGGCGCTCGCCAGCATGCTGTCACACCATACGCGCGTGAGCGATGTTGCTTGCCGCTACGGCGGCGAGGAGTTCATCGTCCTCATGCCGGAGACTAACGCCGTCTCGGCGCGCGGGCGAGCCGAGCAGCTGCGCGAGGCGACTGAAGCGCTCAAGCTGTTTGCCAACCAACAGCCGCTCGGTCCGATCACCATCTCGCTCGGGGTAGCCGTCTACCCTGCCGACGGAGAGGACAGCAACGCGCTTCTCGCCGCGGCGGACCTGGCCCTCTACCAAGCCAAGCGCGCAGGGCGCAACCAGGTGGTCGAGGCGGGCGCGCGCGAGCCGGGCTAGTCAGTCCGGGAGCCAGCGTGAGCGCGGCGGCAAGGGCCCTTCCCTAACGTCAGGAAATAGGACTAAAATAGTCCCAATTATCGGAGGGGCCTATGCTGCGCATGAGCAAATTGACCGACTACGGCGCCGTGGTGATGACTTACCTCGCCCGCGACCGCGCCTGTGCGCACAGCGCGCACGAGATTGCCCAGGCGGTCGGCGTCTCCCTACCGACTACCAGTAAGCTTCTGAAATTGTTGGCGAAAGCTGGGCTGGTAAGTGCCACTCGCGGCACCAAAGGCGGCTATGTGTTGGCGCGCGAGGCGGGCGAGATCTCCATGGCCGCGGTGATCCAAGCGCTAGAGGGCCCCATCGGCCTGACCGAGTGCAGCACCTCGCCCGGCGCGTGCGGTCAAGAGTCCGGCTGCTCGGTACGCGTCAACTGGCAGCGCATCAACCGCGTGGTCGTGAGCGCGCTCGAGCACGTGAGCCTGGCCGAGATGGTGCAGCCGACCTTTCCGGTCGACATCAGCGGACTGCGCATCAAAGGCGCTACCCCCGTTGCCGGGCGCGGCGCGCTCGCCCACGAGAAGGTGCTGTAGATGACCGCCGCCGCCCAACAGCTCGACGCGCTGGTTCGCG
>CAZILI010000261.1:0-6056 GCA_964539965.1 uncultured Burkholderiales bacterium
ATGCAGGCGGTTCCACCACTCGCTGATATTGCCTTGTTCTTGGACATCGACGGCACGTTGCTGCGCATCGCGGCCAGCCCCACCGCGGTCGAGGTCGATGCGTCCGTCATTGATCTCGTTCACCGTTTGCATCGTGCGACTGGGGGCGCGACCGCGCTTATTAGCGGACGACGCATTGACGATATCGACCGCTTGTTTGGTCCGCTCAAGCTCGCGGCCGCTGGCCAGCACGGTCTAGAAAGGCGCGACGGTGCCGGTGCCTGGCATCGGCATACAACGCCGCCACCAGAACTTGCGACCGCGCGAGCGCGGCTTGCGGCATTCGCCGCCAAGCATCGAGGTGTGTTGATCGAGGACAAGGGCTATACGCTCGCGGTTCATTATCGGCTTGCGCCGGGCGTTGCGGGATCGCTGCGCAAGCTTATGAACCGGCTCGCGAAGGAGTGTGGCGGAGCGTTGAGACTGCAATCAGGCAAGATGGTGTTTGAACTGATTCCGACGGGCAGAGATAAGGGAACAGCGATCATGGAATTTCTGGGCGAAGCACCATTTCATGGGCGCTCACCAGTGTTTGTGGGCGATGACCTGACTGATGAGCACGGATTCGACGTCGTCAATGGTTGCGGCGGCGTAACGGTGAAAGTGGGCGATGGTCCAACGCTCGCCAAGGCACGCCTGCCGAATGTCGACGCCGTTTGGGCTTGGCTTACCCGCTTGTTGCAGACGTAGGAGACAGCAGCGATGTCAAGCTTAGAGCTCGGCCTAGTGGGCAACAGCTCGATTGGCGCCTTGATCAACGCGCAAGGCGAAATCGTTTGGGCCTGTTTTCCGCGCTTCGATGGCGACGCTGTTTTCTGCTCGCTGCTGCGCGCCAGACAGAGTGAGAATGATTTTGGGTTTTTCGCGGTCGATGTCGCCGATCTTGCGCGCACCGAACAGGAGTACTTGACTAATACCCCCGTGCTCGTCACGCGCTTGTACGACCGGCATGGCGGCGCGGTGGAGATGGTGGATTTCGCCCCACGTTTTCTGCAGTTCGGTCGCGTGTTCCGGCCGATGATGCTGGTGCGGCAGATCAAGCGGCTGAGCGGCAGTCCGCGCGTCCGCGTCTGCATGCGTCCAGCTCACAGCTACGGCGCGCAACGCCGCAGCGTCACGCTAGGGAGCCATCACCTGCGTTACATCGGGCCGGATCTTGTGTTACGCCTCACCACTGATGGCTCCGTTACGGCGATCGCAGAAGAGCGCTGGTTCTTTCTCGGAGAGCGCCTGACGCTGCTGCTCGGCCCGGATGAGACCATTCACGACGCGGTGACCGAAGTCGGACGGCGTTTCCATGACGAGACCGTGCACTACTGGCGCGAATGGGTGCGCGCGCTGTCCATTCCATTCGAATGGCAAGACGAGGTCATCCGCGCCGCATTGACGCTCAAGCTGAACGCCTACGACGATACCGGCGCGATCATCGCCGCGATGACGACTTCCATCCCTGAAGCGCCTTGGAGCGAGCGCAATTGGGACTACCGCCACTGTTGGCTGCGCGATGGCTACTTCGTCGTCAATGCGCTGAATCGCCTAGGCGCGACGCGCACCATGGAGCTTTATCTGGATTACTTGCTGAACATCGCAGCCGATACCAGCGCCCGACTGCAGCCGGTTTACCGCATAGACGGCCGCGCGGAACTCGAAGAGAGCGTTGTGCCGTCGCTGCCCGGCTATCGCGACATGGGGCCGGTGCGCATCGGCAACTTGGCCTATAGCCAAGTGCAGCACGACGTGTACGGCTCGGCGGTGGTCGCGGCAACGCATGTCTTCTTCGATCATCGGCTCGCGCAACGAGGCGGTGAGGCATTATTTCGCCGTCTCGAACACCTGGGCAAGTCAGCCCTCGTCGCGCACGATCAGCCCGACGCCGGTATCTGGGAATTGCGCGGGACACTGCGCGTGCATACGTTCTCCGCCGTCATGTGCTGGGCCGCTTGCGATCGCCTGGCGCGCATCGCGGCGCGGCTCGGGTTGGCAACCGATGCGGCGCATTGGCGTGAAGCCGCCGCGCAAATCCATCGCTTCGTCTGCCAGAACGCATGGAGCGAGAAGCGCGGTGCGTTCGTCGCAGCCGTCGGCGTTGAAGCGCTCGATGCCAGCATGTTGTTGCTGCACGAACTCGGGTTTCTCGAAGCCGATGACCCGCGTTTCTCTTCCACCGTCGCTGCGATCGAGAGCGAGCTGAAGCGGGGCGACTTCATTTTCCGGTATGCGGAGGCGGACGATTTCGGCGTTCCGGCCAACGCATTCGTTGTGTGTACCTTCTGGTATGTGCACGCCTTGGCCGCGCTCGGGCGTCGAGACGAAGCGCGCAATCTGTTCCAAAAGTTGCTGGATCGCCGCAATCGTCACGGTTTGCTCGCGGAACATATCGATCCACGCACAGGCGAGCAGTGGGGCAACTTCGTGCAGACTTACTCAATGGTCGGCCTTATCACGGCGGTCCAACGTCTTAGCATCCCGTGGGATCGGGCGTTCTGATCTCCAATAGCAGGCGGTAAAGCTGTGGTGAGGGCGGTGATGCCTTGGGTTGCGTTAAGGGGAGGGAAACAGCACCGGACGGCGATCAATCGCGCCCTCCCTCGACGAAAAGCACGTTTTGTACCGAGCATACAATTACAGTCGTCGCCCGCTACGCACGGAAAGAATGGGCTCATAACCACCGCTATCGCAAGTGCGGCGGTGCAATTCAGCCGCACGGCCTCAAGCGCTATCGGTCGACCTAAGCCCGTGCTTCTGGATGCGATAGCGCAAAGTCTCGCGGGTGCTGCGCAGCAAACGCGCGGCAGCGGCGGCGTTGAAGTCGCAGCGCTCCAGCGCTGCTTTAAGGATTTCGCGATCCATCGTTTCCAAGCTCATGCTACCGTCCAAGGGCAAGCACAACCGCGTCCCCACCACCCTGGCGGCGTCTGTATCACTGCCCACGCCGTCGCTGTGCCGCTCCAAATGCAGCCATTGGCTCGGCAGCATTTCGCCGTCGGAGAGCAGCACGCAGCGTTCGATCACGTTGCGCAGCTCACGCACATTGCCCGGCCATGCATACGAGAGCAGGCGCTGCCACACCGCATCCGGCACTATGCGCACGTCCTTATGCGCGACCGCATTGAACTCCGCCACGAGCGCGGGCACCAGTTGCTCTAAGTCCGCGATGCGCTGGCGCAGCGGCGGCAGCTCCAGCGTGAATACCGCCAGACGATGGTAGAGATCGGCTCGAAAGCGCGACTGCTCCGCCCGTGCGCGCAGATCCAAGTTGCTCGCGGTGATGATGCGCACGTCGACGCTAACCTCGTTCGCGCCACCCAGTCTGCGAAAGCGATGGTCGTCGATAACCTTAAGCAGCTTGGCTTGCAGTTCGAGCGGCATCTCGCCGATCTCGTCTAAGAACAGACTGCCGCCGTGCGCCTGCTCCAGCAATCCGCGGCGGCGCGCCTTGGCGCCGGTGAACGCCCCGGCTTCGTGGCCGAAGAGCTCCGATTCCAGCAGTTCGCGCGGCAGCGCCGCGCAATTGATCTCCACCAGCGGACCGGTCGAGCGAGCGCTGCCGTAGTGCAGGATGCGCGCCGCCAAACCTTTGCCGGTGCCGGTTTCGCCGGCGAGCAATAGCGCGCTCAGCGGCACGGTTGCGAGCTTGGCCAAAGTTTCGCGCACGAATTGCGCTTGCGCACTCGATCCGATGAACGCCTCGATGGCATAGCGCTCGTTCTGCCGCTCGCGCTGCTCGCTCAAATGGCGTTGCGCGCGGGCGCTGCGCGCCGCACCGCCCACCACGATCGCCAAGCGTTGCATGTCGCACGGCTTCTCGAGAAAATCGAACGCGCCGAGGCGCAAACCGCGTACCGAATCGGCGATCGTGCCGTAGCCGGTCAGGAATACCCACTCGGCGCTAGCTGCTGCACGCTCGCCGCGCAAGCGCTCGAGCAGATCGAGCGCGTTGCCGTCGGGCAAGCTCATATCCGATAGCACCACGAGCGGCTCCAGCCCGCCTTTGGCGAGGTGTCTCGCGGCGTCGACAAGGCTCTGGCTCAAAGTTACGTCCCAGTCTTGACGCTGGAAATAGCGTGCGAGCTCCGCGCCGAGCAACGCTTCGTCTTCGATGATTAGGATGCTTTCCGCCATATCGCTTTTTCCGGTAAGACGATCTCGGCGCAGGCTCCGCGCTTGGGACGATTGCTCAAGCGTACCTCACCTTGCATTTCGCGTGCGAAGCGCCGGGCGATCGACAAGCCCAACCCCGTGCCCGTGGCGCGCTGAGGCGGCGTGCCGGGGCCGCGCGACTCGCGATGGCCGCCGTCGCCGTGATGCTGCAGGCCGCGCTGGCGGCGACGGCGGCGGCGGTCCTGGTCCTCGCCGGCGGCTGGCTGCGGCTGCTGCTGAGCTTCCTTTGGCGCGCCCGCGACGCGGTGGCGGCCGAGCGGCGGCTGCTGGCCGAGCCCCTGCCCGAGGAGGCGGCCCTGCCGCCCGTGCTGGTCCAGCTCCCGGTCTACAACGAGGGCGCCCTCGCCGCCCGCGCGGTGGCGGGCGCCGTCGCCCTGGACTGGCCACGCGACCGGCTGCACGTGCAGCTGCTGGACGACAGCACCGACGGCACGCCCGAGCTTGCCGCCGCCGCGGTCGCGAGCGCGTGCGCTGCGGGCTTCGATGTCGTCCACCTGCGGCGCGGGACCCGGGCGGGATTCAAGGCCGGCAACCTCGCGTTCGGGCTGGCCGCGTCGGACCACCCCTTCGTCGCGATCCTCGATGCCGAGGAGACCGCGCCGCCGGACTTCCTCCGGCGCGCGATGCGCCCCTTGCTGCGCGACGCCCGGGTCGGCTTCGTCCAGACCCGGCGCGATTTCTACAACGCCGACGAGACCTGGCTGACCCGGGCGCAGGCCCTGGCCATGGACGCCCATCACTGCGTCGAGCAGCCGGCCCGGGCCTGGACCGGCCAGGGCATGGGCTTCGACGGGTCCTGCGGGATCTGGCGGCGGGCCGCGATCGAGGCCGCCGGGGGCTGGAGCGGCGACAGCCTGACCGAGGACCTGGACCTCGCCTACCGCGCCTATCTCCTGGGCTGGCGGCCGGTCATGCTGACCGAGGTCGCGGTGCGCAGCGAGCTGCCCGCGCGCTACGGGGACTGGCGGCGCCAGCAGCGCCGCTGGAGCGCCGGCCACGCCCAGACGGCCCGTCGCCTGCTCCCACTTGTGTGGCGCTGCACCTTGCCGCTGCGCCGCAAGGTCGAGTCGACCCTGCATCTCGGCTCCGCGGCGCTGGGCGCCCTCATCGCCCTCGAGCTCGCCCTGATCCTGGCGGCGAGGCTCGCGGGCATCGCGGTGCCGGCGTGGATCGCCGGCCTGGTCGCGGCAAGCGCGGCCGTGGGGCTCGCGGTCGGGATCGGCCTGCCGGTGGCGGCGCGCCGCGCCCTGGGCCGGCCGCTGGACGCGCGGTTCTGGGCGGCCTGGCCGGCGAGGGCGTTCCTCCAGCCCTACGCCATCGTCCGGCATGCCGCGGATTCCTGGATCGCCGCCCGCTTCCGCCCCGCCGTGTTCGAGCGCACGCCCAAGACGGGCCGCTGACCGCCCTTGCCGCGACCGGGCGATTTCGCGCAGTGTCGCCCCGGACCGGCACACGAGTGGGGGATGCGCGATGGAGGACTCCGCCGGCGCGGCCGATCGCGCCGCGGTTCCGGGCCCCGACGGCGAGATCGGGCGCCAGGGTCGCCTCTACCTGACCCGGCGCCTCTGGCTGCCGCAGCGGCCGCTCGAGGACTTCAATCTCTGGATGTCGGACCGCATCGTCCGGCGCCTGCCGCGCCTGCCGCTGCAGGGCGACGCGGCCCTCGCCCAGTACCCGGCGCTTCGGGTCCTGCGGCAGGAGCACGCCGCGATCAAGGACGAGCTCGCGCGCGCGCTGGCATTCAAGGACGACATCCCCACCCTCGACAAGATCCACCCGCGCGACTACCAGATCGCCTCGCGGGGCTGGCGCACCTTCGTGCTGACCGCACGGGTGGAACCGCAGAACGGCACCAC
>CAZILI010000262.1:0-3913 GCA_964539965.1 uncultured Burkholderiales bacterium
GGGCGATTAGCCTCCTAAGGCTTCTGCATTTGCGCGAGACGTTCTCTCGCCCCGCCTTTTCTGGGGGTATTCCTCTGTCGCCTTGATGCACAGCGGGGTTCGAGGGGGTTACTCTGCTCGGTATTCAGTAAACGGTGATTGGTGAATTTTCTCTTGACTATTCACACAGGCCAGGCGTACGCTTTTGGGCCATGAGCTCGCTGTCCGCCGTAAGCCCGATCGACCAAACCGGGGAGGCCATCCTCGCCGCCGCGCGGCAGCGTTTCGAGCAGTTCGGATACGGCAAGACCACGATGGCGGAAATCGCGGCCGATTGCGGCATGTCGGCGGCGAATCTGTATCGCTATTTCGAGAACAAGCAGGACATCGGCGCACGGCTTGCCACTCGCTGCATGCAAGAGGAAGAGGGCGCCATCGCCGATGTGGTCGCGCGGGGTGAACTCAGCGCCGGCGCGCGGCTGGAACTGCTGATCCTGGAGACTCTGCGCTTCACCCATGAGCGCACCTCTCAGTTGCCGCGCATCCACGAATTGGTTGAAGTGATCGCCCGCGACCGCACCGACGTCATCCATCAGCACAACGATGAGAAACACGCCATCTTGGTGCGCTTGCTGGAGGACGGTAACGCCCGTGGCGAGTTCGCGGTGGCCGATCCGCCTGCCGCCGCATGGGCGATCTTGAACGCCATCGTGGTGTTCGACGTGCCGTTGTTCATGCACTTGTATACGCAAGCGGAATTCGGCGTCATGGCGCGCCGCGTGGCGCATTTGTTGTTGCACGGGCTCGCCAAGCGCTGAGCAGGCGCGCGCGAGGTCGGGCAACGGGTCATGGAGGAGATCGGTAGCATGCGTCGTTATCTCGAAGGGGTTGTGCGTCACCGTTGGCTGACGATCGCGTTGGTGGTCGTCGCCACGGCGTTGCTGGGCGCGCAGATCAGAAATCTCAAGATGATCATCGACCCCAACAACTTTCTGCCCCCATCGCACCCCTACGTGGTGACCACCCACAAGGTCGAAGACACCTTCGGCTCCAAGTACGTCGTGGTGGTCGGCTTCACGCCGAAGTCGGGCGACGTGTTTCAGCCGTACGTGCTGGAGAAGGTGCAGCGCCTCACCGCCGGCTTGCGCGAGACGACCGGGGTCGTCAAGGAGAATTTGCTGTCGATCGCCGCGCGTAGAGCGAAGGATATACGCGGCAACGCCGACGGCATGGAAGTGCGCCCTCTCATGGAGACGGTGCCGAAGGCGCCGGCCAAACTCACTGCGCTCAAGGCCGCCATCGAACGCAACCCCGCCTACCTGAATTCCATCGTCTCGAAAGACTGGCGCACAGCGGCCGTGTTGGCCGAGTTTCGCGAGGGACCGGGCGGCTTTCGCGCCATGATCGAGCGCACCGAGGCACTCCTCGAGCCGTTGCGCGACGAGCGAGTAGAGATCTCGGTCGGCGGCCTGCCTGCCTTCTTGACGGCGATCGAGCGGTATTCGGAGCGCATGGCGATCTTGTTTCCGCTCGCGGTGCTGTTGGTGGGCCTGATCCACTTCGAGGCGTTTCGCACCGTGCAAGGCTTGATACTGCCCTTGGTGACCGCGCTGTTGGCGGTGGTATGGGGGGTCGGATTCATGAGCGCGGTCGGCGTGCCCATGGACGTGTTCAATGCCACCACGCCCATCCTCATCTTGGCGGTGGCGGCCGGGCACGCCGTGCAGCTGCTCAAGCGCTACTACGAGGAATACCACCGCATCCGCGAGCACGGCGCGCTCACGCCGAAAGAGGCCAATCGTCTTGCCGTGGTCGATACGCTGAGCCAAGTGGGTCCGGTCATGCTCACCGCGGGCGGCATCGCCGCGCTCGGGTTCTTCTCGCTAGTGGTGTTCGAGATGCAGGCGGTGCGCACCTTCGGCGTGTTCACCGGCATCGGTATCTTGAGCGCGCTGGTGATCGAGATGACCCTCATTCCCGCGCTACGCTCGCTGTTGCCGGCACCCGGCGAGAAAGAGCGCCAAGCCGAGCGGGAAGATCGAATCTGGGGAAGGGTGACCGGCGCCATCGGGGCGCTGGCAACCGGCCCCAATCGCGTCAAACTGTTCGTCGGCGTGGGCGCACTGGTCGTCGTCGCCGCCGTCGGCATGCAGCGCGTGGTAGTCGACAGCTCGACCAAGAGTTTCTTCTCCGAAGGCCTGCCCTTCAAGATCGACGATCACACGCTCAACGAGCGCTTAGGCGGCACCAACACGGTATACATTCTGATCGAGGGCGGCGCCGAAGACACCATCAAAGAGCCCGCCGTTTTGCAGGCGCTGGAGGCGACCCAGCGCTTCCTCGAGCAGGAAGCCAACATCGGCAAGACCCTGTCGATCGCCGACTTCGTCAAGCGCATGAATCAGGCGATGAACGGCGACGATCCCGCCTTCAACAAGATCCCGGACGATCGCGATCTGATTTCGCAGTACCTGTTGCTCTATTCCATGTCGGGCGAGCCGGGCGACTTCGATTCCTACGTCGACTACGGCTATCAAAAGGCCAACCTGATCGTGTTCATGAAGACCGACAGCAGCGCGTATCTGCAAGACTTGGCCGCGCGGCTCGCCGCGTTCGCGCAGAAGACCTTCCCCGCCAACGTCAAGGTGTCGATCGGCGGCAGCGTGCCGCAGGGGACCGCCATCACCGAAGTGCTGGTGAAGAGCAAGCTGCTCAACATCGTGCAGATCGGCGCCGTCGTGTTCTTGATTTCCGCGCTGGTGTTCCGCTCCGTGCTGGCGGGCCTGCTGGTTCTGATGCCGTTGCTGCTGGCGGTGCTAGTCAATTTCGGCCTCATGGGTTGGGCCGGTATACGGCTCAATATCCCCAATTCGCTATCTTCGGCGATGGCGGTGGGCATCGGCGCAGACTACGCCATCTACATGCTGTATCGACTGCGCGAGGAATTGTCGAAAGGCAGCGAACTGAAGCTCGCAATCCAACACGTGCTGGCCACGGCCGGCAAGGCGTGCCTTTTCGTCGCCACCGCGGTGGCCGGCGGCTACGGCGTGCTGTGGTTTTCCTTCGGCTTCTACCCGCATACCTGGCTCGCCACTTTGATCGCCACCGCCATGCTCACCAGTGCGCTGGCGGCGCTGACCTTGATTCCGGCGTTCGTATTCACGTTCAGACCCCGATTCATCTTCAACGGAGCCCATGCTATGAAATTGAGCCCAGCGCCCGCCGGCACGGCCGCGCTCGCCCTGCTCGCGGTCTTCGCGCTCGCGCCGCACTCGAGCGAGGCGGCGGAATTGACCGGCCTGGAGATCGCGCAAAAGGCCGACACTACCGGAAAGTTCGTCGACTCGGTCGGCGAAGCCACCTTTCGCCTCATCAACAAGTCCGGCCAGGAGCGCGTGCGCAAGACCTTCGGCACGACCAAGCTGCAGGAGAACGGCAACGACAACATGCGCATGACGCGCTTCTTGTCCCCGCCTGACGTCAAGGGTACGGTCACCCTGCTGATCGAGAATTCCGCCAAGGACGACGATATTTGGGTGTACCTGCCGGCCCTCAAGAAAGTGCGGCGCTTGGTGTCGAGCAACAAGAAAGACAGCTTTGTCGGCACCGACTTCAGCTACGGCGATGTCATCGGCCACAAGCCTGAAGAATGGAACCACAAAGTGCTCAAGGAGGAAACCGTCGACGGCAAGCACTGCTGGGTGCTGGAGAGCACGCCCAAGACCGAAGACGTAAAATCCAATAGCGGCTACTCCAAGCGCGTCGGCTGGATCGACAAAGAGAGTTTTCTGCCGGTGCGCAGTGAGTTCTTCGACGAGGCGGGCGAGTTGTTGAAGAAATCTACGTTCTCCGATATTCAGCTGCTCGACAAGGAGCGCAACCGCTGGCAGGCGATGAAGCTCGAAGCCGAGAACGTGCAAACCGGCCACCGCAC
>CAZILI010000262.1:3923-4300 GCA_964539965.1 uncultured Burkholderiales bacterium
TCATCCAGTTCGAAAACTTGAAGGTCAACCAGGGCGTGAAGGACGAGTTCTTCACCACGCGCTACATGGAACGCGGCTCGTAGCCGCTGCGACCGGCCTCCCACTCGGCGCGCAATGCGCCGAGCTTCGGGCGAGGGGAGCGATCCCCTCGCCCGCTTTGTTTTTCGCCGCCGATTCGCGCTCAAGCGCCCCGCCCGCTACCTGCCGTATCATGGCGGTTCAAATCACCGAGGAGGAGAACAACAATGCGTCTTGTCCATCGCATCGGCCTGCTGTTCCTGTGCCTTGCGCTGTCGGCCGTCTATGCGGCCTCCCCCCTGCCAGAAGCGAAGCCCGAGGAGGTCTGGCACCTGGCCCGTGGAGGTCAAGCGACCGGC
>CAZILI010000262.1:4310-6037 GCA_964539965.1 uncultured Burkholderiales bacterium
TCGACCTCTCGAAGCCCGAGGAGGTCGGCATCTCGGGGCCGCGGCTGGAGCGCCTCAGCGAGGTGCTCAAGCAATCGGTCGACAGCGGCGAGTTGCCCGGCGTGGCGGCATTCGTCGCGCGCAAAGGCAAGATCGTGTACGCCAAGAGCTTCGGGATGCAAGACCAAGCCAAGCGCATTCCCATGGCGAACGACTCGATCTTTCGCCTGTATTCCATGACCAAGCCGATCGTGAGCGTGGCCGCCATGACCTTTATCGAGGAAGGCAAGTTCGGCCTGCACGATCCGGTGTCCAAGTTCTTACCCGAGTTCAAGGACATGCAAGTAGGTGTGGACACAGTCGACCCGAAGACCAACGAGGTCAGCTTCAGCAGCGTGCCGGCGAAGAAGCCGATCACCATACAAGACTTGATGCGTCACACCTCGGGATTGACCTACGGGCCGCCGGTGTTCGATAAATCGACCGTGCACAAGAAGTACAAAGAAGCGGGCATCTGGTCGCAGAAATGGGTACTGGCCGACTTCACCAAAGCGCTCGCCAAACTACCGCTCGCCTACGAGCCGGGCAGCACGTTCGAGTACAGCCATTCCACCGACGTGCTCGGACGCGTAATCGAAGTGGTCTCGGGCAAGACGCTCGACGTCGTGCTGCAGGAGCGCGTGCTCGGCCCGCTCAAGATGAACGACACGGCGTTCCACGTGCCGCAGGAAAAGCACGCTCGCATAGCCGAACCTATGCCCGACAAGAAGACCGGCGTCACGCCGGATCTCATCGACGTGCGCCAGCCCGCCACCTTCTTCGCCGGCGGCCACGGCTTGGTCGGCACGCTCGGCGACTACCTGCGCTTCTGTCAGATGCTGCTCAACAACGGCGAGTTGGACGGTGTACGCATCTTGGGGCGCAAAACCATCGAGCACATGACCGCCAATCACATCGGCCCGAACATCGGTGTAGGCACGGCCTGGATCCCCACCGCAGGCTACGGATTCGGGCTCGGCTTCGGCGTACGCAAGGAGGCCGGCCTGTCGGAGTGGCCCAGCTCGGTCGGCGAGTATTTTTGGGGCGGCTACGCCGGCACGTTCTTCTGGGTCGACCCGAAGGAGCAGATCGTCGCCGTCATGGGATTTCAAGATCCGACTCGCCGGCAGTCCTACCGGCCGATTCTGCGCGAGATGGTGTATCAAGCCCTCGAGTAGATCCCCGTACACCGCGGGGTAGCTTGCGCAAGCCCGCATGTGGATGCGGGCTTGCGCTACATACTCCCTGCCTCCTCGCGGGTATCCGCGCGCGGCCTAGCTCGCGCGAGCCTCGTCGAGCAACGCTTGAAACTGCTCGTTATTGGGCGCGACGTCGAGCCGTTTCATGCTCGGATCGACCTTGCTCCAAACGGGCGCGCTGCGCGTCCACACGTTGATCTGCGGTTTGAAGATATTCGGATCGTCCAGACTGCCGGCCCACAGCCCCTGCATGTCCGGCACCAACTCCGCAAGGATGAAAAGATTAGAGCCGCAGCTCGTGCACAGGCCGCGATGCACTTCGCGGCCGCTTTCCGCGTGCACCATGGAGTACTTGGCTGCGGGACCGGTTATCTTGAGCGCGGTCTTGGGAACATACATGACGGGGCAATAGCCGCTGCCGCTGGCGCGCTGGCAGTCACGGCAGTGGCAATTCCACGAGAACAGCGGTTTGGCGGAGCACTCATAGCGGATTGCGCCACAAGAGCAGCC
>CAZILI010000263.1:0-6037 GCA_964539965.1 uncultured Burkholderiales bacterium
TTGCTCGACGAGCCGTTCGCCGGTGTCGACCCGATCGCCGTGCTGGATATTCAGCAGATTATCCGCTTTCTCAAGCATCGCGGCATCGGCGTGCTGATCACCGACCATAACGTGCGCGAAACGTTAGGTATCTGCGATCGAGCATACATCATCAACCAAGGATCGGTGCTTACGTTCGGCAAGCCAGAGGAAATCATTTATAATGAAAGCGTGAGAAAAGTCTATTTGGGAGAGAATTTCCGCCTCTAGCACTCTTTCGAATCCGGCCTGGCAAGTCGCAGCTCAGCAGTATATGAAGCACAGTCTACAGCTTAAGCTTTCACAGCATCTCACCCTCACCCCTCAGTTGCAGCAATCGATTAGATTGCTGCAACTGTCTACTCTCGACCTAAATCAAGAGATCGAGCATTTCCTTATGGACAATCCGCTGCTCGAGCGTGCCGACGCCGAGCAGGAGGGCTTCGATCCGGCGGCTGCGCCTCCCAGCGAGCTGGCTCAGCCCGAGCAACAGGCCGAAGCGCGCGAAGAGGCGAACAACAACGGCACCGAGAACGAGCCCCGGGAGTGGGAAAGCGACGGTGCCGATTGGGGCGCGGAAGGCGGCGGATCATCGGGATCGCGCGAGGACGGCGAAGAGTCTGAGTATCCGGAGCTGGCAGCGGAAAGTGAAACGCTACAGGAACACTTGTACGGCCAGCTGCGCTTGACACAGCTGTCCGATCGCGACAAGCACTTGGTTGCCTTGTTGATCGGCAACTTGGACGAGGATGGCTACTTTACTCAGCCGCTGGAGGAATTCCTGGCGCCGCTGCCGCCGGAGATGGAAGTCGAGCTGGAAGACCTGCAGATCGCGCTCAGGCATCTGCAGAATCTCGACCCGCCTGGTATAGGCGCGCGCAATCTGGCCGAGTGCCTCACGCTGCAGCTACAGGCCTTACCGAAAGACACGCCGCACCGCACCGAAGCATTGGCGATCGTCAAAGATCATCTCGAGCTGCTCGGCTCGCGCGACTTCAACAAGCTCAAGAAGCTTCTCGGCGTGGACGAGATCCAGCTCAAGGCAGCGCAACGCTTGATCATCGGACTCAACCCAAAGCCCGGCGCCGCGTTCTCGCCCGCCGATACGCGCTACGTCGTACCAGACGTGGTGGTGCGCAAGACGCGCGGCAAATGGGTCGTCAGCCTGAATCAGGACGCAATTCCCAAGCTCAGGATCAACAAGCTATACGCCGACATCCTAAGCCGCTCGCGCGACAGTTCCGGATCGCATTTGTCCAGCCAACTGCAAGAGGCGCGCTGGCTGATCAAGAACGTACAACAGCGATTCGAGACCATTCTCAAGGTATCGCAATCGATCGTCGATCGGCAAAAGCATTTTTTCGAGCACGGCGAGGTCGCTATGCGGCCGCTGGTGCTGCGCGAAATCGCCGAAACGGTCGGCTTGCACGAATCTACCGTCTCGCGCGTAACGACGCAAAAATACATGCTGACGCCGCGCGGTATCTTCGAACTGAAGTACTTCTTCGGCAGTCACGTCGCCACCGAAACGGGCGGCGCCGCTTCCAGCACGGCAATCCGTGCCTTGATCAAGCAACTTGTTTCCGCGGAGGACTCCAAGAAACCACTATCCGACAGCAGAATCTCGCACATCCTAGGACAGCAAGGCATCGTGGTGGCAAGGCGCACCGTCGCCAAGTATCGTGAGTCGCTGCAGATTTCACCGGCAAATCTCCGCAAGTCCCTGTAGGCAAGCCTTCGTTAGTCAACCCAAGGAGGGCGTCAATGAATCTCACCCTGGCCGGACACCATCTCCACATCACGCCCGCAATACGAGACTATGTCACTGCCAAGTTGAATCGGATTTCCCGCCACTTTGACGATATGATCGACGTCAACGTCGTCTTGTCGGTCGAAAAACTGCAGCAAAAGATCGAAGCCGTAGTGCATGTCCGCGGCAAAGAGCTGTTCGCGGTGGCGAACGACGAGAATCTCTACGCCGCCATTGATTTGCTCGCCGACAAGCTCGACCGGCAACTGATCCGGCACAAGGAGAAGTCGGGCGAGCCGCGCCATGACGCCGCGCTCAAACACCAATCGCCGGAAACGGAAGAATAGCCGCCCGGCGAGCTTTCCGGCCCGCGCCCGGGCCTTACGACCACTGACGAGCCAACCAGCCGCAACGTGAACCTGATAACGAATCTTCTCCGTCCGACGCACGTGCTGTTGGACCTGGACGTGGCGAGCAAGAAGCGGGTATTCGAGCAAGTAGGACTGCTGTTCGAGAACTCGATTGAGATCTCTCGCAGCGTGGTCTACGACAGCCTGTTCAGTCGTGAACGGCTCGGTTCGACCGCCTTGGGCCACGGCATTGCCATTCCGCACGGCCGCATCAAGGGATTGCGCGAAGCGACCTGCGCGTTCGTGAGAACCAAGAATCCGATCCCGTTCGACGCACCGGACGGCAAGCCGGTGACCCTCATTTTCGTGGTGCTAGTGCCCGAGCATGCAACCGAGCATCATCTGCAGATCTTGGGTCAGCTCGCCGAGATGTTCAGCAGCGAACAGACACGCGACGCCCTGCAGCAAGCACCCGTCGCGCTAGACGCTCACCGCCTCTTGACGCAGTGGTCGCCTACCTATGCCCAGAGTCAGCGTCCAGCAGCTGTACAACGATAATCGCGAGAAGCTCAAGCTGGAGTGGCTGGCGGGGCGCCAGGGCGGCGGTCAGAGCGTGCCGGTGGGCAGCTTGTATCATCCGACCATCGGCGTCATCGCCCATCTGAATCTCATCCATCCACAACGCTTTCAAGTCATCGGCGAGGCCGAGCAAGAATACCTTCAGAGCCTGACTGAGTCGGGCTTGGAGGCGGCGATCCGAACGCTGTTCGGCGCCAATCTCGCCGCGGTGGTAGTCGCCAACGGCATTCGTCCGCTCACGGCATTGGCGGCAGCGGCCGATCGTCAGCAGATTCCGCTGTTCACCTCGCCCGAAGCGAGCCCGACGCTAATCAATACGCTGCGCTACTACTTAAGCCAGCAACTGGCGGAGAAAATCACTCTGCATGGCGTGTTCATGGTCGTGCTCGAAGTCGGCGTTCTCATTACAGGCGACTCGGCGGTCGGCAAGAGTGAACTGGCGCTCGAACTCATTAGCCGCGGACACGGACTGGTGGCCGACGACGTCGTCGAGTTTTTTCGCATCGCGCCCGACACGCTGCAGGGTCGCTGCCCGCCTTTGCTGCGCGATTTTCTCGAGGTACGCGGCTTGGGCGTGCTCAATATCCGCTCGATCTTCGGCGAGACCGCGGTGCGGCCCAGAAAGTCGCTGAAACACATCGTGCATTTAGAGAAGCCGGCGGGCGGCGACCTCGCCGGATTGGAGCGCTTGCCGATGAACGAGACGTTTCAAGAGATCATGGGCATCCGCTTTCCGAAAGTCGTGCTGCCGGTCGCGGTCGGGCGCAATCTGGCAGTCCTGGTAGAGGCGGCGACCCGCAACTACGTGCTGAAGCAGCGCGGGGTAGACAGCATGCGCCAGTTTCTCGAGCGCCACGAGGCGCACATGGCGGCCGAGCGCGGTGCGCCACCGGCCGAGGAAGAATAAGTCGAGGAACTCCTTGGAGCGCCCACAACGGGGAAACGGAAACCAACCTAAATCGTGGAAATTGTACTTATCAGCGGCCTATCGGGCTCCGGCAAGAGCGTCGCGCTCCAAGTCTTGGAAGACGCCGGTTTCTACTGCATCGACAATCTACCCGGCAAGTTCATGCCCGAGATTATCGACTTTCTCGAGCGCGCGGGCCACGCAAAGATCGGCCTCAACATCGACGTGCGTAACGCCGAGACCTTGGAAAGTCTGCCGAGTATTATCGACGCGTTGAAGCAGCGTGGCATCGAGGTGCGCGTGCTGTTTCTCGAAGCCAACACTGAAGCGTTGGTCAAGCGCTTCTCCGAGACGCGGCGCCCGCATCCGCTTGCCAAAGCCGGCAAGACTTTGGAAGAGTGCATTGTGCAAGAGCGCACCCTGCTCGCCGCCGTGGCCGAACTGGGTCATCGTCTGGATACGAGCAATCTCAGCACCAATACGCTTCGCATGTGGATACGTGACTTCATCCACGTCGACCAGAGCAAGCTCACCCTGTTCTTCGTATCGTTCGGTTTCAAGAACGGCATTCCGCAAGACGCCGACTTGGTATTCGACGTGCGGCCGCTGCCCAATCCCTTCTACGACGCGGCGCTGCGGCCACTCACCGGCCGCGACGATGCCGTGATAGCGTTCTTAGAAGCCGTTCCGGAAACGCGCAAGATGTTGAAGGACATTGAGCGGTTCTTGACCGACTGGCTGCCCGCGTTCGTGCGCGACAATCGCCGCTCGCTTACCGTCGCGATCGGCTGCACCGGTGGACAGCACCGCTCGGTGTACTTCGCCGAAAAGTTGGCGCAGGAGTTCGGTCGCACGCAGCAGGTCGTCGTGCGTCACCGCGGCCTTTATCGCGTCGATGCTAAGGCTGCTTAGGCCGGGTGACTTGGTCTGCGTGTTTGCCGCCGCCGCGGCCTGCGTGGCGCTCACCGTGCGGCTGTGGGCGCCCGGCGCTCCTACCAATCTCATCGTGCGCAGCGGCGGTAAGGTATTCGCCGAACTGAGCCTCGCGCGCGATCAAGCGCTATCCGTGCCGGGGCCATTGGGCGAGAGCCGGGTCGAGATCGTCAAGGGACGAGCGCGCGTAGCGCGAGATCCGAGCCCACGGCAATACTGCGTAAAGCAAGGCTGGCTCGAACACCCCGGCGAGGCGGCGCTCTGCCTACCCAATCGACTGAGCATCGAGATCGCAGGCACGCGCTTGTATGACTCCCTCAATTACTAGCCTCACCGCCACCGCCGATGACCACCGCATCGCGCGCCTGGCCGCGATCGCGATCGGTTTGACCATGGTGGAGGCCGCGCTACCCTCACCGATCCCCGGCGTCAAACCGGGGCTTGCCAATATCGTCGTGCTCATCGTGCTGTTGCGCTACGGGTTGAACGCCGCCGCGTGGGTTGCGGTGCTGCGCGTGCTGGCGGCGAGCTTGCTGATGGGAAGTTTTCTCACACCCGGTTTCACGTTGAGCCTAGGCGGAGCGTTGGCGAGCATCGCCGCACTCAGTGTTACCTCGCGCCTTCCGTCCGCTTGGTTCGGTCCGGTGACGCACAGCGTCGTCGCCGCTTTCGCCCATATCGCGGGGCAGTTGACAGTGGTGTTCGTGTGGCTCATCCCGCACGCGGGGATACGCTACCTGATCCCGATCTTCGCGGGCAGCGCTCTCTTGTTCGGCCTGGTGAACGGCCTCATCGCCGCCAAGCTGCTTCAGGCGGAACCTGAAACGGCGGAGCGGGCGCTCGCCGCTTAGCTCTCTCGCGTCCATGGCCTCGCTCGACTTGTTTCCGCTTACGACCGTGTTGTTTCCCGGTGGGTTGCTGCCGCTGAAGATCTTCGAGCAGCGCTACCTGGACATGGCCAAGGCCTGTCTCGCTGGCGATGCTGCGTTTGGCGTTTGCCTTATACGCGCCGGACGCGAGGTCGGCGAGCCGGCGACGCCCTTCGGGGTCGGATGTAGCGCCAAAATCATCGACTGGGACATGCCACAACTCGGCGTGTTGCACGTCATCGCCCGGGGTGAGCAGCGCTTTCGCATCGCGCACTATCAGGCCAACCCGAAGGGGCTGTTACAGGGCGAAGTCGAGTTGATCGATAACGAACCCAGACTCGATATTCCGGACGAGTTCGTCGATTGCGCGAACCTGCTGAAGATCATCGTCGGGCGCGTCGGCGAACGGCACTTTTCGCCCCCGCTCTCATGGGAGGACGCAACCTGGGTGAGCTACCGGCTGGCCGAGATCCTGCCGATAGAACTGCCCGCTCGGCAGCAACTCTTAGAACTCACCGACAGCCGCGCCCGCTTGGCAGCGCTGCAGAGTCTGCTGCGCTCGCAGGGCCTACTTCAAGCTCGCTGACGAATCGCGGATGTGGGATTTTACGCGGCGGCGCCGACGCCAGGT
>CAZILI010000264.1:0-6006 GCA_964539965.1 uncultured Burkholderiales bacterium
CTTGCCTCAAAGCCGGCAAGTACGTCGGCATCTGCGGGCAGGGGCCATCGGATCATCCCGATCTCGCCAAGTGGCTGCTGGAAGAGGGCATCGAGAGCATCTCGCTCAATCCGGATTCGGTCGTGGAGACTTGGCTGTATTTGGCGGGCAGCCAAACGGCGTGATCCCCATCGGCCATCGCAACAGGACTCATCGAGGGAGCTTGGCATGAAGATCGAAGCCAACGGCATCAAAGTCAACTACGAACTGGCCGGCCGCGCCGATGCGCCACTGGTCATGCTGTGCCACTCGCTGGCAGCCGACCTACACATGTGGGACCCGCAGATGTCCGCCTTGAGCGAGCGCTATCGCGTGCTGCGTTACGATTTGCGCGGCCACGGCGCGACCGAGGCGAGCGAGGGCGCGTACAGCTTCGACATGCTGGCCGACGACGCGCTCGGGCTGCTGCGCGCGCTGAGACTGCCGCGCTGCCACTTCGTCGGCCTGTCGATCGGCGGGATGATCGGTCAGACGCTCGGCCTGCGAGCGCCTGCGGAGATTGCGAGCCTCACCTTGTGCGCGACCACTAGCCGCATTCCCGCCGAGGCGCAGCCGATGTGGGATGAGCGTTTCCAAATCGCGCGCAGCCAAGGCATGCGTGCACTGGTGCAGCCGACCTTGGATCGCTGGTTATCGCAGAGCTTCCGCGAGCGCGAGCCGGCTGCAACGGAACGCATCCGCGCGGCGATCGAGGCGACCCCGGTCGCGGGCTACATCGGCTGCGGTCAGGCAATCCGCACCCTCAACCTGACCGATCGCATCAAGGCGATTCGCTTGCCGACCTTGGTGATCGCCGGCAAGAACGATCCGAGCACGCCGCTGGCGGCAAACGAGGTGATCCAACGCGAAATCCAAGGCGCGGAATGGGTCGCGCTGGATGCCATGCACATCTGCAACGTCGAGCAGGCGCAGGCGTTCAACCTGGCTTTGCTCAACTTCCTGCAGAAAGTCGCCTAGGTTCCCTAGTTCTTCGTGCCGAACATGCGATCGCCTGCGTCGCCCAAGCCGGGCACGATGTAGGCGTGATCGTTGAGGCGCTCGTCCAGCGAGGCGACGTATAGCGGCACATCGGCGTGCTCTTCATTGAAGACGGTGATCCCCTCGGGCGCGGCGACGAGAGCGAGAAAGAAAATATCCTTCGCCGCCACTCCCCGCGTCTTGAGTACCCTGGCGGCATGGGCGGCGGAGTGACCGGTGCCGATCATCGGATCGCATAAGATGAAACGGCAGCCGTCGATTTGCGGCAGCCGCACGACGTACTCCACCGGCCGATGGCGTTCATCCCGATATAGCCCGATGTGTCCCACGCTCGCCCAGGGGATCAGTTCGAGCAAACCCTCCGCCATGACGATTCCCGCGCGCAACACCGGCACGATGGCGAGGCTTCGGCCCGCGATGACCGGTGCTTCGATGCGCGCCAGCGGCGTGTCGATGGTGCGCAACACCAGAGGCAAGTTGCGCGTGACTTCGTAACCCATGAGCAGTGTGATCTCGCGCAGCAGATCGCGAAACGTGCGCGTCGAGCTGGTCTTGTCGCGCATATGGGTGAGCTTGTGCTGAATCAGCGGATGATCGAGGATGGCGAGGTTCGGAAAGCGGCTGTCCTGCTTCATCTTGCGCGCCTCTGCCCGGGATTCGAGCCGTTACGGGGGGTATATAGGCAAGACCCGCATCCAGATACGGGCTTTAGAGCTCTACTAGCCATAGTATCGATGGTACGAACGGCGCGAGCGAAAAAAAAGGGCTCCGTGTCGGAGCCCTGTCGTGTGTCTTGCATTGCAGCGGGGGACGATCGCTACATCAGCGGTTTCCACGCGATGCACTCTTGTCGCTGCTCGCCCAAGCCCTCGATGCCGAGCCGCATCACGTCGCCCACCTTGAGGAAAACCGGATTCGGCTTGACCCCTAGCCCCACGCCGGGAGGCGTGCCGGTCGAGATCACGTCGCCGGGCATGAGAGTCATAAAGCGGCTGATGTAACTCACCAGATGTGCGCAGTTGAAAACCATCGTCTTGGTGTTGCCGTTTTGGTAGCGATGGCCGTTCACTTCGAGCCACATGTGCAGGTTCTGCGGATCGGCCACCTCGTCCTTGGTGACGATCCAAGGTCCGATCGGCGCGAACGAGTCGCAGCTCTTGCCCTTCACCCATTGGCCGCCGCGCTCGAGTTGGAACTCGCGCTCCGACACGTCGTTGACCACGGTGTAGCCGGCCACGTAGTCGAGCGCCGTCTCCAGCGGGACGTGCTGTGCGATGCGCCCGATCACCACGCCCAATTCGACTTCCCAATCGGTCTTCTTCGAGTCTCGGGGAATCATGACTTGATCGTTCGGTCCGCAGATCGAAGTGTTGGCCTTCAGAAAAATGATCGGCTCTTTCGGTACCGGCATGCCCGATTCGGCAGCGTGGTCGGAATAGTTAAGACCGACGCACACGACTTTGCCGATGTGCGCGATGGGCGCGCCGATGCGCGGATTGCCGCTCACCACGGGCAAAGTGTTGGGGTCGACCGAGCGCAGCCGTTGCAAGCCCATGACGGAGACGACGTCCGGGTATAAATCCGAGGTGATCTTGGACAGGTCGCGAATGGCGCCGGCGCTGTCGAGCATGCCGGGCTTCTCCCCGCCCATGGGTCCGTAGCGAAGCAGTTTCATGTTCAGTCTTTCTGCAGTGAGTGATTAGATCGTCATGCCGCCGTCGACGATAAACGCCTGACCGGTGGCGAATCTGGATTCGTCGCAGGCAAGGTACACCGCCAGAGCCGCGACCTCTTCCGCCGTGCCGAGCCGCCCCATCGGTTGGCGCGCAATGAAGTCGCGCCGCGCTTGTTGCGGATCGGCGAAGGCGTTGATGCGCTCTTGCAAAGACGGCGTATCGACCGTGCCCGGACAGATCGCGTTGCAGCGTACGCCCTTGCCGACGAAGTCGGCGGCGACCGATTTGGTGAGCCCGATCACCGCCGCTTTGCTGGCGCCGTAGGCGAAGCGATTCGGCACCCCCTTGACGCTAGAGGCGACCGAGGCGATGTTGACGATGCTGCCCGCCCCACGCGCCAGCATGGCAGGCAACAGCGCGCGGATTAGCAGGTACATCGAGCGCACGTTCAGATTGAAGGAAAAATCCCAGTCCTTCGGCTCGCACTTGAGAATGTCGCCGTTGGCGACGTAGCCGGCGCAATTGAGCAACACATCGACCGCGCCCGCTTGACTCGCCAAGCCGGCGATGTCTTGCTCTTCGAGCACGTCGAGCTTGCGCGTGGTGATGCCCGGCGTTGTGGCCAACTCGGCGAGTTTGCCTTCGTTCACGTCGGTCGCCCATACGCGGGCGCCCTCTCGGGCGAAGGCAAGCGCGCTGGCGCGCCCGATGCCCTGCGCAGCGGCGGTGACGACCGCGGTTTTTCCTGCGAGTCGTTGGGTCATGAGTCTCTTGATAAGGTCGGTAGGCGCCGTGAGTGCGCGCTGCGAATCGTCGCGCGAAGCTGCAAAATTATAACCCGCTCGCCGCGGTCGCGGTTCATTGGATGCGCTCGAATCCCAGCGCTTGCCATTGCACCGGCCATAGCTCGGTGGGCGAGCGCTTGAAGCCGCTCTTGGCGAATTGATGCCAGCGTCCGGTGACGAAGCACAACAGCAGATTCGCCTCGGCGTGGCTGTCCAGCGATTTGGCTACGCCGTCTTGCGCCTGCGCGATGCGCAGGCTCTGCCGCAAGCTCGCTTCGATGCGGTCGTGCAACTGGTTGATGCGCGCCTGCAGGCGCGCATCTTCGTGCACCAGGGCATCGCCGATCAGCACGCGGGTCATGCCCGGATTTTTTTGCGCGAAGCCCAACAGCAACGACAAAATGGCTTCGAGTTGCTTCACCCCGTTCGGCTCTTCGGCTGCGATCTTGTTGATGAGGCCGAACACGGTCTGCTCGATGAACTCGATCAACCCCTCGAACATCTGCGCCTTGCTGGCAAAATGCCGGTACAGCGCCGCTTCCGACACGCTCAACTTCTCGGCGAGCGCTGCGGTCGTGATCTTCTCGCGCTGGGGATGCTCGAGCATCGTCGCCAAGGTCTCGAGTATCTGCGTGCGTCGCTGCCCCGGCCGGGCCGGCATGGCATTCTCCCCCTTTGTCGTTCTATTCGCGTGCTGCGGAGTATCGAAAGCGAGGCTCCGCCACCCTAACGGCGCCCGCCGAGTATCGAGCCCAACACCCCGCGTATGATTTGGCGGCCGATTTGGCTGCCGACCGCCCGCGCGGCGCTCTTCGCCATTGCCTCGACGACGCCTTCGCGCGCGCGGCCTCCCTTGGCCTGTGCACCCGAACCGCCCAGTGTGCCCAGCACGCTATCGAGTATGCCGCCGCCCGCCTGCCCAGAGGCAGGCGGCGTCGCCGCGGCCGTCGTTTGCTCGGTGCGCGCCTTCAGCTTCTCGTACGCCGACTCGCGGTCGACGGCCTTCTCGTATTGCCCGGCGACCACCGACGCAGCGAGCAAGCTCTTGCGCTGCTCGGGCGAGATCGGGCCGATTTGCGAGTGCGGCGGCAGTACGTAGCCGCGCTCGACCGCGGTCGGCGCCCCTTTGGGATCGAGGAACGAAATCAGCGCCTCGCCGACGGCCAACTCGGTGATCGCCTTTTCCACGTCGACTTTGGGGTTGGCGCGAAACGTCTCGGCGGCGGCTTTGACGCTCTTTTGGTCTTTCGGGGTGAAGGCTCGCAAGGCGTGTTGCACGCGGTTGCCCAACTGCCCAAGCACGCTTTCCGGGATATCGAGCGGGTTTTGCGTTATGAAGTACACGCCGACCCCTTTTGAGCGCGACAAGCGCACCACCAACTCGATGCGCTCCAGCAGGTTCTTCGGCGTGTCGCTGAACAGCAGGTGTGCCTCATCGAAAAAGAACACCAGCTTCGGCTTGTCGGCATCGCCCACCTCGGGCAGCCGCTCGTACAGCTCCGACAGCAGCCACAGCAGGAACGTCGAATACACACGCGGGGCTTGCAGCAGCTTGTCCGCCGCCAGGATGTTGACGATGCCGCGGCCGCCGTCGGCGGTCTGCAGCAGATCATCGAGATTGAGCGCCGGCTCGGCGAAGAACTTGTCGCCGCCCTGCTGCTCGAGAGTCAACAAACCGCGCTGAATCGCGCCGATACTGGCAGCCGAGATGTTGCCGTATTGGGTGGTGAATTGGCTTGCATTCTCGCCCACGAATTGCAGCATCGCGCGCAAGTCCTTCAGGTCGAGCAGCAGTAGGCCATTGTCGTCCGCGATCTTGAAGGTGAGGGTGAGCACGCCCTCTTGCGTATCGTTCAAGCTCAGGATGCGTGCCAGCAGCAACGGCCCCATCTCGGATATGGTGGCGCGCACCGGGTGGCCCTGCTCGCCGAAGACGTCCCACAAAGTGACCGGTGCGCCTTCGAACTTGTGGTCTTGGATGTCGAGCAGCTTGAGGCGATCCTGCACCTTCGGGTTCTCTTTGCCGGCTTGACTGATGCCGGTCAAGTCGCCCTTCACGTCGGCCATGAAAACCGGCACGCCGATGCGGCTAAAGCTTTCCGCCAACACTTGCAAGGTGACAGTCTTGCCTGTTCCCGTCGCGCCGGCAATGAGTCCGTGCCGGTTCGCCATGCCGGGCAGTAGCAAGAGTTCCTCGGCCTTCGCCTTGGCCACGAGTATCGGCTCGGCCATCCGCTGCGCCCTCCAAGGTTAAACGGTGATGCGCAAAATGGTACCATTGCGCGTTGCGAAACTGAAATGTAACTCCGCGTCATGGCAGGTCATTCCAAGTGGGCAAATATCCAACACCGCAAGGGTCGGCAGGACGCCAAGCGCGGCAAAATCTTCACGCGCCTGATCAAGGAAATCACCGTTGCCGCCAAGCTCGGCGGCGGTGATCCCGGCTCGAATCCGCGCCTGCGCTTGGCGATGGCTGCACGATGACGGGCCTCGCCGTCAGCATCTCGGGCCTCTATCCCGTCTACTAC